>CBFGPV010000128.1:0-12617 GCA_965650765.1 uncultured Burkholderiales bacterium | reverse complement strand
CCATGGATCCCCGCCTTCGCGGGGATGACGGGTTGATTGCAGCTCAGGTTTCGACAGGCACGGTCATCCCCGCGAAGGCGGGGATCCATGGCGGCCCGCAGGCAGTGCGGGTTGCCCCACGCGGCGCCCGCCGGCGGACTCAGTTCTTGATGTACTTCTCGAACACGTCGCTGTAGTCGCGCTTGGTGTGCAGTTCAAGCACCGTGCGGTTCAGGTGCGCGAGGAACACGTGGTAGTGGCGCACCAGGGCGTCGTCGCTGGCGATGTTGTTGATCTTGAACATCGAGCCGAAGGCTTCCAGGCAGGACATCGCGTTCGAGCGGCCCACCGCGTCGCGGTGCTGCTGCTTGCCGATGGCGTACAGGGTCTTGTAGATGTCCTTGACCGACTCGATGAAGTTCTTGCGCACGTCGATGCTGAAGGCCTCGTCGTCGATCGTGAACTTCAGCTCGACGTCCATGTCGATCGTGCCGGCGGTTTCCATGCGCACGTTGGTGACGGGGCAGCTGGCGTAGTCGTAGCGCTTGATCATGCGCTTGGACGACACGGCCGAGTCACCGTCGACGTGGATCAGGCCCAGGTTGGTGAAGCAGTATTCGTCCTTCTTGGACTTGATCAGGAAGAAGATCTTCTCGCCGTCCTCATGGAAGAGGTAGTCGTCGGCATCGACCTTGGCATAGTCGGCCGGCGAGATGATCACGCCGATGTCGCTCAGGCCCAGGGCTTCGGAAGCGATCTTCTTGAACATGTTGGTTTCTCCTCGCGGTGGTGACAGATGTAGACACCTCTGGGCGTCGACAGACGCGGCCAAGGTCTCCTATGCTTGCGTACCGGTGCACGCCTGCCCATCCCTAAGTCATCACCACCATGCCGCTTGACACCCTGGACATCGACAACGGCCCCGATCCCCGGGCGGTCATGATCATCCTGCACGGCCTGGGGGCGGACGGGCATGACTTCGAGCCGTTGGCCGACGAGCTGGAGCTGTCGGCGGTCGGGCCGGTGCGCTTCGTGATGCCGCACGCGCCCAGCCGCCCGGTGACGATCAACGGTGGTTACGTGATGCCGGCGTGGTATGACATCCTCGCACTCGGCGGCCGCGGCGCCGAGGACGAGGCCGGACTGCGCCAGGCACAGGGCTGGATCGAGGAGGTGATCGCCCGGGAAGTCGAGCGTGGCCTGCCGGCCTCGCGCATCGTGCTGGCCGGGTTCTCGCAAGGCTGTGCGATGGCGCTGATGACCGGCCTGCGTCACCCGGAGCGGCTGGCCGGCATCGTGGGCCTGTCGGGCTATCTGCCGCTGGCCGCCAGCACGGCGGCCGAACGCCACCCGGCCAATGCCGACGTGCCGATCTTCCTGGCGCATGGGCGCTATGACCCGATCGTCGCGATCGAACGCGGCACGGCCTCGCGCGGCGTGCTGACGGACCTGGGCTACCCGGTGGAATGGCACGACTACCCGATGGAACACTCGCTGTGTGCCGACGAGGTGGCCGACCTGACGCTGTGGCTGCGCAAGGTGCTGGCATGAGCCCCACCGACCCCACACCCGACCACCCCTACGACACGCTGCGCCACGCGGTGCGCCGTTTTGCGCAAGAGCGCGACTGGAAGCGCCACCACGCCCCCAAGAACCTGGCCTGTGCGCTGTCGGTCGAGGCGGCCGAGCTGCTGGAGCACTTTCAGTGGATGAGCGAGGCCGACAGCCGTGGCCTCGGGCCTGCGCAACGTGACGAAGTGGCCGCCGAGATGGCCGACGTCTTCATCTACCTGCTGCAGCTGGCCGACGAGATGGACGTGGACCTGATCGACGCGGCGCGGCGCAAGATGGTCATCAACGCACGCAAGTACCCGGCGCCGGCCGATGCCGGATCGACCGGGCCCTGACACACCAGCGGCGACAATCGGGGGGATGCCCCCCGACAACCCTGCCGTGACCACCGAGTCCCCTGCCCCCACCGCTGCCGCACCCGCCGCGGCCCGCCAGCGTTTCATGGCCCTGCTCCACGAGGCCCTGGCCGGGCATGGTGTGCAAAGGCTGGTGCTGTCGGGCTACCAGGGCAGCGAGCCGGGTCTGTTGCGCATCCAGGCCCGCCCGGTGCTGCTGCGGGGTATGCCCTGCCTGTCGTGTGTGCATCGTTACCAGACCCGTGACGAGACCCGCAATCTGGCCCACGACGAGGTCGCGGTGCAGGTCGAGGCCTGGCTCGATGCGGGCTTCCACAATGCCCAGCTGACGACCACGTCGCAGGACATCCAGCTCGCCTGCAGCCGCAAGGGCCGATGGAGCCTGCGCATCGGCCGCACCGAGGCGCCGGCCGCAGCGCCACCGGCCGCGCACAACCGCGAGAAACATCGCCTGGTCGACCCGCGGCGCCCCTTCCTGCAGGCGCTTGGCGTCACCGACGCCCGCCACGAGGTGGTGCCGGCCATGGCCCGCAAATGGAAGCAGATCAACAAGTTCGTCGAGATCTTTTCGCACGCCCTGGCCGAGTCGCCGCTGGCGCAGGCCGAACAGGTGCGGGTGATGGACTTCGGCTCGGGCAAGGGCTACCTGACGTTTGCCGTGCATGACCACCTGACCTCGGTGCTGGGCAAACAGGCTGCGGTGACCGGCGTGGAGCTGCGCCCGGACATGGTGCGCCTGTGCAGCGAGGCCGCCGACGGCCTGCGGCTGCAGGGCCTGCGGTTTGTCGAGGGCGACGTGCGGACGTTCGCGGCGCAGCCGCTGGACGTGATGATCGCGCTGCATGCCTGCGACATTGCCACCGACTACGCGATCCACATGGGCATCCGCACCGGGGCGGCGATCATCATGTGTTCACCGTGCTGCCACAAGCAAGTGCGCCCGCAACTGCTGAGCCCGCACCCGCTGCGGCCCATCCTGCAGCACGGCATCCACCTGGGCCAGCAGGCCGAGATGCTGACCGACGGCCTGCGTGCGCTGCTGCTCGAAGCGGCCGGGTATGACACGCAGGTGTTCGAGTTCATCTCGCTGGAACACACCAACAAGAACAAGATGATCCTGGCCGTGCGGCGTGCCCAGGGCATTTCGGCCCAGCGCCGTGCCGAGCTGCTGCAGCAGATCGGCGAGATCAAGGCGTTCTACGGCATCCGCGAGCAGTGCCTGGAAAGCCTGCTGCAGGCCGACGCCGCCTGAGCGCGGCCGGGCGGCGGGGCGGCTCAGGGCCGCACGCCAGGCGACTCCCAGGTCATGCCCGCGGCGCGGCGCATCAGGTAAAGCTCCAGCTCGACCAGCTCGGCCGCGTTCCACGCCGGCGCCTCGGCCCGCACGCCGGTCATGCAGTTGCGCAGCCTGCGCTGCAGCGACCCGAGTTCCTGCCATTCGAGCCGGTAGATCGGGTAGGCCGTCGGGTGCCCCTGCGGAATGAGGCTGCCACCCAGGCGTTGCCCGGCGTGCTGGTCATGGCATTGCGCACACGACAGATTGAGCTGGCCGATGCGCTGCAGGTACAGCGAGCGGCCCCGCTCGACAAATGGCACCAGTGCAGCATCGTCCGGCGGCGCGATCGGCAGGCCGCGCGAGGCGATCGCCACATGGGCCTCCAGGCTCAGCAGGGGCTCGCTTTCGGGCGGGTAGGGCTCGGCCTCCTGGTGCCGCACGCGGCAGGTGTTGATGCGCTGCGCCAGCGTGATCGGGCGAGCGCTGCGCGCCTCCAGCGCCGGGTAGCGTGTGGCCACACCGCGCATGCTGCGCCGTGCCTCGCCATGGCAGTCGGCACAGCGCTGGCCGCTGCGCCCGGCCGGCTGCGACCACAACTGCTCGCCGCTGGCCACCCACAACAGGGCCGGGTTCTGGCTGTCGTCGCGCTGCAGGGCCTGCGTGGCCGGGCTCATGTCCGCCAGCCCGGAGCGGCGCAGGTCCTGCGCGGCGGTCGTCAGCGCCGCCAGGCTCATCACGGCCGCCAATGCACACCGCCTCATGTGACATTCAGGCGCACGGTTTCTTCCTGGCGAAACCCGCCGTCGCCCTCCCAGATGAAGCGCAGCGGGCCACTGCCACGCACCACCAGGTGAAAGGCCAGATAGGGATTGGCCGCCACGGCCGGATGCAGTTCGGCGCTGAACACGGTCTGGTCTTCATACACGCAGCGAAAGCGCCGGATGATGTCGCGCGGCAGGATCTGCCCGTCGGCACCGGGCCGATAGCCGGTTTCCATCGGGTGGGCGATCAGGGTGCGGACTTCGATCACCTCGCCGCGGCGGGCGCTGGGGGGGACCGTCAGGTGGGTGCGTGCCATCGTCAGCCCTCCACGCAGGCCGCCAGCGTGACGACCACGTCCACCGTGTGCTGCCAGCAGCGGCCATCGCTCAGGCGCGCCACCGCCACCACCTTCTGCGAGGTCGCCAGACGCATGCGTGTGCTCACGCGCGCCAGGCCGTTGTGCGGGCCGAGCGCGAAGGTCGCCACCTCACTCTGCGGATTGCGTTCGTTGAACAGGCCGATGGCCACCACATGATCGTCCGCGGTCATCGGGCTGTCGACCGCCACGGTGACCGGCACGGTGTTGCCGTTTTCCACCAGCGGCGAGATCTCGATGCGCACCGGCCCGTCAGTGGGCGGGCGCGCACCGGTGAAGGCGGCGATCGCCGCCTGCAGGCTGTCCGGCGTGGCGTGTGCCGGCAGCGTGCTCAGCAGCAGGCCGCCCACCAGCATCGTGCGACGAGAAAGGTGCATCGTCGGTCAGTCCTTCAGGGTCTGCAGCCAGGCCACCACGTCCTCGATCTGCTGTGCGCTGAGCAGCGGGCGGCCCTGCCAGGGCGCGCCCACGCGTTGCAGGCCGTCGGTGCGGTGGTAGGCAGGCATCAGCGTGTCGGGGTTCAGCCGCGACGGATCGACCAGGCGCAGCCGCAACTGCCCGGCCGACCAGCGGCGGCCCGCGCCGGCCAGGTCGGGCGCCAGCGTGCCCTGGAAGCGCTCCTCCGGCACGGGCCCGCTGTGGCACAGCAGGCACAGACCGACACGCCGGTCGGCGACCACGGCACGGCCGCGCGCGGGGTCGCCTTGTCGTCCGTCCAGGGGTTGCGGGATGGCATCGGCGACCACGTCGAAGGGCACCACCGTGTCGGTGGCCGCGGGCTGCGCCACTGCGGCCGGTCCGCTGCACACGCACACAACCCACCACCACCCGACCCGCAGCAGCCTGCCTCCCGGCGGCCCGAACCGCGCGGCCCGCACGTTCGCCCCTCAGGCCTTGCGCAGGCTGTGCTTGCGCAAGGGCAGATCCCGGATGCGCTTGCCGGTGGCGGCAAACACGGCATTGAGCACAGCCGGCGCCGCCACCGCGATCGTCGGCTCCCCCACCCCGCCCCAGAAGCCGCCGGAGGGCATCACGATGGTCTCGACCTTGGGCATGTGCTGCATCTGCACCACCGGGTAGGTGCTGAAGTTGTCCTGCTCGATGCGGCCGTCCTTGACGGTGCACTCGCCAAACAGCGCGGCCGACAGCCCATAGGCAAACGACCCCTCGACCTGGGCCTCGATCTGCTGCGGGTTGACCGCATGGCCGCAGTCGGTGGCGGCCACGATGCGGTGGATCTTCAGCTCACCGGCCTCGCTCACCGACACCTCGGCACAGGCCGCCACGTAACTGCCGAAGCCCATGGTCTGGGCCAGGCCACGGTGGATGCCGGCCGGGGCCGGGCGGTCCCAGCCCACCCGCTCGGCCACGGCGTTGAGCACCGCGAGATGGCGTGGGTGACGCGCCATCAGGCTGCGGCGCAGGGCCAGCGGGTCCTGTTGGGTGGCATGCGCAATCTCGTCGATGAAACACTCGAGGTAGATGGCGTTCTGGTTCAGGTTCACGCCCCGCCAGAACCCCGGCGGCACATGCGGGTTGCGCATCGCGTGATCGATCAGCAGGTTGGGCACGGTGTAACCGAGGCTGGCCTCGGGGCCCGGCGGGTTGAGGCCCTGGAAGACCACCGGGTCACGCCCGTCGCGGATGTTCTGCGGGAAGATCCCCGCCAGGATTGACTGCCCCGAAATGCGCATGTGCAGCGCCGTGAGCCGCCCCTGGGCGTCCAGCCCGGCGCGCAGCTTGCACTGCGTGATCGGGTGGTAGCGGCCGTGCAGCATGTCTTCCTCGCGCGACCAGATCAGCTTGACCGGCACCCCCGGCATCTGGCGCGCAATCAGCACCGCCTGGGTCACCCAGTCGTGCACGGCGCCACGCCGGCCGAACCCGCCGCCCAGGTGGAGCTTGTAGACCTCGCAGCGCGCCGGCGGCAGGCCGGCGGCCTCGGCTGTGGCCGCCAGGGCCGCCTCGCCGTTCTGCGTGGGAGTCCAGACCTCGCAACGTTCGGGCGTCCAGCGTGCCGTCGCGTTCATGGTTTCCATGGTCGCGTGGTTCTGGAACGGATAGCTGTAGACCGCCTCGACGGTGCGCGCCGCCGACGCCAGCGCCTGGCGCGCATCGCCCACCGAATGGCCCACGGCCGCTTCGCGCGCGTCCAGCCCCTCCTTGAGCATGGCGGCAATGCTGGCGCTCGACGCCTGGGCATGCGGGCCTTCGTCCCAGGTGATGGGCAGGGCGTCCAGCGCCGTCTTGGCCTGCCACCAGGTGTCGGCCACCACGGCCACGGCCGTCTCGCCCACACGCACGACCTTCTTCACGCCCGGACGCTGCAGCACGGCCGCCTCGTCCACGCTGCGCACCTTGCCGCCAAACACCGGGCAGTCGCGGATTGCGGCATTGAGCATGCCCGGCAGCTTCAGGTCCATGCCGTAGACCTGCCGGCCGGTGAGCTTGTCGCGCGTGTCCAGCCGCGGCAGCGGCTTGCCGGCGAGCTTCCAGTCCTTCGGGTCCTTCAGCGGCGGATTCTTCGGGGGCTCCAGTCGGGATGCGGCCGCCGCGACCTTGCCGTAGGTGGTGGTGCGCCCGCTGGGCAGGTGGGTGATCACGCTGCGTTCGGCGCGGCATTCGCCAGGTGGCACCTTCCAGGCCTCGGCGGCGGCCTGCACCAGCATGATGCGTGCGGCGGCACCGCCTTCACGCACGTACTGATGCGACTCGCGCACACCGCGGCTGCCGCCGGTCGAGAAATTGCCCCAGGCGCGATTGCGGGCCAGGTTCTCGCCCGGTGTCGGGTATTCGGTGGTCACGCGTGACCAGTCGCATTCCAGCTCTTCAGCCACCAGTTGCGCCAGGCCGGTCAGCGTGCCCTGCCCCATCTCGGAGCGGGCGATGCGGATGATCACCGCATCGTCGGGCTGCACCACGACCCACACCGTCAGCTCGGGCATGCCGCCGCTGCCCGGCGGCTGGGCCGAGTCGGCCACCGGCACGTGAAAGCCCAGCATCAGGCCGCCCGCAGCGGCGCCCGAGCTCACCAGGAATCGACGGCGTGCCGCCGAGCGGGGTGGGTGCAGTGTGTCCATTCGGGGGCTCCTTGCCGGGGCGTTGGCAACAACCTTCTCAGGACTGCGCGGCGGCCTGCTTGATCGCGGCACGCACGCGGTTGTAGGTGCCGCAGCGGCAGATGTTGGTCATCGCCGCGTCGATGTCGGCATCGGTCGGGCGGGGCTTGTCCTTCAGCAGTGCCGCCGCGGCCATCAGCATGCCCGACTGGCAGAAGCCGCACTGGGGCACGTCCAGCGCCAGCCAGGCCTTCTGCACCGGATGACTGCCGTCAGGTGACAGGCCTTCGATCGTGACGATCTTTTCGGCGGGGCCCAGCGACGACACCGGGCGCACGCACGAGCGCGTGGCCACGCCGTCGATGTGCACCGTGCAGGCACCACATTGCGCGATGCCGCAGCCGTACTTCGTGCCGGTCAGGCCGAGCTGCTCGCGCAGGGCCCACAGCAGCGGCGTGTCGCCGGACACATCGACCTCATGCAGCTTGCCGTTGACATGCAGCCTGGCCATGAGCGCTCCCGAAGTGGTTTGCCAAGACCTGCGATGCTAGCGAGGCCGGCCCATCGGCCCCAAGCCTTGCAGGCAATGTCCCACACGCGCGCAAGCCCATTGGACGGGCCCACCGGTTTGACGTGCGCAGGGCGCGCAGCGCAGAATCGTCCGGCCGCCGAGTCGTTTCCCATGACCTCCACGAAAGTGCCGCCATGCCTTCGCCACGGACCGAGCCCGGGTTTTCCGGCGAGCTGTTCGACAGCCTGAACATCGCCGCCTGCCTGTACGACCCCGACGACCGGCTGCGCGCCTGGAACGCGAGCTGGCTGCGCTTCTTTCCTGAACATGACGGTGTCGCCGCCGCCGGTGAACCGCTGGACGAGCAGCTTCGCCGCGTCGAACGCGCGCGGGGTGCGGTGAACGGCGACGACCACCTGGCCCGGGCCGTGGCCGACGCCCGGGCAGACGCACACGACGACCAGACGCCCACGCTGCTGTCCCACCACGGGCGCTGGCTGCGTGGCGTCAGCGAGCGCCGCGGCGATGGCAGCCGCCTGTGCCTGTGGGCCCAGGTGCCCGCACCACGCGGGCCCGGCCAGGCGCCGGGCGATCCCCTGGTGCTGGCGCAGCCGGCCGACGAACTCCAGGCCGCCCGCGACCAGGCCCGCAGCGCCGAACGCCTGTACCGCCTGCTGGCCGAGCACACCGGCGACGTTGTCGCCGGCCTGAGCGCCGATGGGCGCGTGCACTACATGTCGCCGTCGGTCCAGGGCATGCTGGGCTTTGCGCCCCAGGACTTCATCGGCCATGACCTGTCGCATCTGGTGTGTGCCGAAGACCGCCCGGCCTTCCTGCAGGAGCGCCGCAGGCTACGCGACCAGGGTGCACACACCGGCCGCTTCACCGTGCGCGCCCGCCACCGGGCCGGCGCGCTGGTGTGGGTGGAGGTGCAGGTGCAGGCCCTGCCCCCCGAAGCCGACCCGGGTGGCCTGGCCTTCGTGTGCCAGGTGCGCGACGTCTCCGAAAGCAAGTCCAGCCAGCACGCACTCAGTTCGGCCTATGCCGAGCTGGCCCAGGCCGCCACCCACGACCCGCTGACCGGGCTGGTCAACCGCCGCTATTTCGACGAGCTGCTGCAGCGCGAATGGCGCCGCCTGCAACGCGAACGCGGCACCCTGGCCGTGCTGCTGGTCGAGGCCGACCACTCCCACCAGTGGCGTGAGCGCCACGGCCCGCTGGTGGCTGACGCCTGCCTGCGCGCGATCGCCGGGGTGGTGCGCGAACACGCCCGGCGCGCCGGCGACATCGCCGCACGCCATGACGGCGACACCTTTGCCGTCGTGCTGCCCCACAGCGACACCCAGGCCGCGATGGCCCTGGCCGAACGCATCCGCGGCTCGGTCGAGCACGGCGACGTGCTGCCCAAAGGCCTGCCTCCGGTGCGCCTGAGCGTGAGCATCGGCGTGGCCTGCGCCACGCCTGGCGAAACCGCACCCGACACCGCCACCCTGCTCACCGCCGCCCAGGCCGGCCTGGTGGATGCCAAGGGGCAGGGGCGCAATCGGGTGGGGTGGGCGGGGGTGTAGCGGGTCGGCAGGGGCGCCGGATCCGCGGTCGCCGCGTTGTCGCAGGACCCGCCGTTGTCGCGACTGTCTTGCTCCCGGCCAGGCGACGAGGAGCCTACAGGAAGCGTGATGGCGTGGCCACGTAGATCACCGTGAACAGCATCGTTGCCGCGGTGACAAGCAGGGCCCCCGCCAGCACAAGGCGCGACGGCCACGCCAACACACACGCCACCAGGGCCGATGGACGCCACCAGACCACAGGTGCCGACAGGGCGGATGTCACCAACAGCAAGACGCAGAACAGGCCGATCCGCTCCATGGGGGTGAACAAGGTGAACCCCGAAACAATGAGCCCGAACACGCCGATCACCAGCCAGGCGGCCGCCTCGGTCACCCACAGCCAGGCGGGGGTGGCCTGCTGCGCTCGAGGGCGGCCAAGGAATCGCCACAGCAGAAGCAGCATGGCGCAGACCGACAGCGGCACAGCCAGGACCGAGAAGGCGGCCGAAAAACCGCCGAGCGCGCCGATGCCGATGTAGGCGAGGGGGGTGAGTGACAGCCCCATCATGAAGGCAGACAGGACGAGGGCTGGGAACTTGTGGCTCATGCCGGTGAATTGAAGCTGCAAACCACCCCATGAGATCCGCAAGACGGAGGGTGGACAACCCGCCCAACGACCGGTGATGGCCGTTGCGTTGACCTCATCTGCGCGTCAAGTGCCCTGCTCAACCATGACGCGAATGGGAAAGCCCAACGCATCCTCCAGCGCCTGCAGGTCCCCTGGTTTGAGGTAGCCACTGTCGAGCAAGTGCAGGTCTTCGATCTCCAGGGCAAATCGTGAGAAGACAGCATCCTCACCAAAATCGAATTCCTTACCCGCAATCTGGGCGCCGCAACAAGGCACGGTCAGCCTCTGATCCGGCTCGCGCAATCCATAGAGCTTCGTGTACCACCAGTCCAGGAGCGCCTCCTCCCGGCGATCGCACCGGACGGATTGCCCACACCGCGGACAGGTGAAACTTGTCCAGCTTTCTCCGACGGAGTACAGGCGCGGCGTCGTGTGCCTGTGCACACCGGGTGGCCCGTAGTGGCCTCTGAGTATCTGGTCCAGCATCGCGCTGCCCTGGGCCACCTGATCGTCAGTGGGAATGAAATCAGGGTCTCGGGGCAGGATGAAGGTATTGGCGTAGGACAAGGTGCCTCTCCTGGATGGGATGGATCGTTGAACCAGAAACATGGATCCCGACCTGGGCTCCGTCAACACCCTGGCGACGGGTGACCCTGCCGCCGTCGGACTCGGTGTGCTGCCTCGTTGCGTGACCGGCCTTGAATGTAGCGCCTGTTGTCACGCAGGTGATGAGCGACCCTCACCACGGGCACACCCAGGATGGATCCGACCCACGGCGACAGTCCGCCAGCGCAGTGGGCCGCCCACCCTCGGTGACGAGGGTCTGCGTCGGCACCTGCAGTTTTCGTCAGGATTCGCGAGCGGTTGATCCCTCGCAATGCGGGTTCAACGAACTGCCAACTTGCGACACTAGCTGCGGATCACCCCCTCGCGATTGAGTCTGGCGAAAGCGCTCGCATACCGAGCGCTGCCGAATTGGATTGAAATGTCATCCCTGGTCTGCTTGTTGATTCGCAAGGGAAGTGTCCGAAAGGCCCGAATGATCATGAGCAAAGCACCCGCCAGAAACACGTAGAGGGCCACCATGGCAAGGGGAACATCGGGCTGCGTCCTGGATGGAGAGATGAGCACGATGGGCAGTGCGAGCAGGAACAGCACCGACGGTGGGCCCAGGAAGTAAGTCAGGCCGCGCAGGGCCTTGAAGCCAAAAGTGTTTCTGGTGATGGCATTGGCCAGTGCGAGGCCCTTGGCGTGGCGCGGGCAGACGGGATAGGCGAGGTCGAGCAACTCGCTCTAGATCCTGATCGCGCCGCTGAGTGTGGGTGCGACCGACGTCACGCGACCGCTGGTGGCACTGGCCCAGGTCAGGTCTTCCTTCGTTCCGCACCTGGCGCAGCAGGCCGGCCAGGAAATCTGATGGTCACGGGAGAGAGTGATCTTCGTTGACATGGATCGATCTGGCTGAAGTGGACATTGAACATGGCCCAGCGGGTGCACTGCGGGCACGCCGAGAGCTCAATGTGAAAACAACGGCATGCTGGCCAGATGGCCTGCAGACGTCACGCCTCGCACGCGGCCCGCGGCGAGGGCATGCCGGCCTTCCCCGCGTGCTCGTGAATGGCGCCGGTGATCGCCCCAAACACCTCGATGTCACCCCCGTCATTGGTGAGGTCCCCGGTCATGACACCGTACAGCACAGCCCGGCCGCCACGCCGGACCCGCACGGGTGCGATGCAGGGGCCGAACAGCACGAGCTGGCCGCCCGAGTGCACGGTGACCGGCTGCAGGACCGCGCCAAACACCGCCAGCCGGCCATAGACGTGCAGATCCCGTTCGACGGGCGCGTGCTGAAACACAAAACCGTCCAGTGAGGAGTCGCCCGGCGCAGCCGGCGTCACCTGCGCCGTGGCCATCGGCTCGGCATGCGAGGCGTGACCGCCCGCGGGCAGCCAGGCGCTTTCGGGTTCGTCGAGGTGCAGGCCGCGCCTGCGTCGGGTGGTGTCGAACCAGACGCCAAAGACCACCAGCGAGATCGCCATGGCCACGATCAGCGTCGAGGTGAGGTAGGTGACAACTTCCATGGGGTGCCTCGAAGGTGTGGTCGTCAGGGTCGTGGGCGGTGCGCCCGTCCGCTTCGCGCATCCATCAGTCCCGGGCCAGCTGGGCTTCGCCGTTGCCGAACGACCAGTCAATCAGTTCGTTCTCGACGAGACAGATCATGACGTCTTCCGGACGGTGCCCGATGCGCTCGTGCAGGTGGCGAACAACCGCAGCGTAGAGGGCTCGCTTCTGCGTCGGCGTGCGCCCGGCGCGCATCGTGATCTGCACGATGATCGCCGCCGGCCCGCGGGCAATGCCCAGGTAGGTCGGGTCCACCACCAGCTCGCCTGCGGCATGCTCGGTGATCACCTGGAAACGGTCCGCCGGCGGCACGTTGATCGTCTCGACCATGGCGTCGTGGACACACTCGCCGATCGTGTTGCGGACGTCGGGCGGTGTGCCCTGGGGGAGTGAAATGCGCACGAGGGGCATGGGCGGATCTCCGGGGGGG
>CBFGPV010000127.1:0-12841 GCA_965650765.1 uncultured Burkholderiales bacterium | reverse complement strand
GCAAGATCAAGGCCGGCGACGTGATGGTGCTGCGCTACCTGGGCCCCAAGGGCGGCCCCGGCATGCCGGAGATGCTCGCGCCCACCGGCGCGCTGATCGGCCAGGGGCTGGGCGAGTCGGTCGGATTGATCACCGACGGGCGATTCTCGGGCGGGACCTGGGGCATGGTGGTCGGGCACGTCGCACCGGAAGCGGCCGAGGGCGGCAACATCGCACTCGTCCATGAAGGCGACAGCATCACCATCGATGCGCACACCCTGACGCTGCAACTGCACGTGGCCGACGACGAACTGGCCCGCCGGCGCGCCGCCTGGACGCCGCCCGCACCGCGCTATACCCGTGGTGTGCTGGCCAAGTTCGCTAAGACCGCTTCGAGCGCCAGTTCAGGCGCCGTGCTCGACAAGTTCGAGTGACAACAGGGCGCGGGCGCCCGGCTCACCGGCGCTTGCGCTCCTCCTGACCCAGAGCGGCCATGTTCTTTCGGCGCCGCTCTTTTTTCTTCTCTTCGATCTTGTCCATCTCGCGCCGCTTGGTGTAACCGGTCGAATCAGCCCACGCCCACCACACCACCGCCGCGACAAACGGCGACAGGACCAGCCACCACGACCAGTTGGCCACCGGCCCGACTTCCAGCAGCTTCAGCACGATCAGCAGCAGGCCCAGCCCGATGAAATACATTCGAGAGTCTCCCCAGAAGTCACGACGGCACCAGGGTTGTGCGTCAACCAAGCGCCCTACAATCCGTTGATTCGAATGTAATCCAACCCCACGTTGATCGAAAGGACGCCATGAAGTACGTCGCCGCGCTCGCCGCTGCTCTCGGTGCCACCCTCACCGCCGCGCCGGCCCTCGCCAACCAGCAGCTCGCGCAGTCCAAGAACTGCATGGCCTGCCACGCCGCCGACAAGAAACTGGTCGGCCCGTCCTACAAGGACGTCGCCGCCAAGTACGCCGGCCAGAAGGATGCCGTTGACAAGCTCGCCCAGAAGGTCATCAAGGGCGGCTCCGGTGTCTGGGGCCCGGTGCCGATGCCGGCCAATGCCCAGGTCAGCGAGGCCGAGGCCAAGCAGCTGGTGCAGTGGATCCTGACGGTCAAGTGAGTCCGTCCTGACGCAATGCCCGGGCCACGAGCCGGGCAGTCAGCACATCAAGAAGGCCCCGCGATGCGGGGCCTTTTTTTGTTTCTCGTTGCGTGCCGTGCCGCGCATGGCGAGCACGCTCAGTCGACACGTCGCGCCGGAATCCACCCGCGCAGGCTGTTGATGAAAGCGATCTCGTCCACCCGCGGCAGGTCACTCAGGTGCACGACCTGCTCCACCACCCTGCCCTCGGCCAATGCCAGTTGCCGCCCCACACCGGCCAGCAGGCCGCAGGACGCAGGCGGGGTGACCCAGCGGCCGTCGATGTGCAGTGCCACGTTGCCCCGGGTGAACTCGGTGATCTCGCCCGATTCGTTCCACAACAGGGTGTCATGGAAGCCGGGCTCGGCCGGGGCGAGCGCCTCGTAGTGGCCGCGCCGCGTGGTCTTGTAGCGAACGAATTCGGCATGGAGATCGTCCATCGGCGCGGTGGCCAGGCGCACCACCATCGGGACCGGGTGGGGGTCGAGCGCAAAGGCCTCGGCGCGCACGGTGCCATCGGCCGCCAGCAGCAGGCGCACACGCCATGTGCCGGTCGGGTGAGCCTGCGCCAGGCCGACGAGACAGGCGTCGAGCCGCGCCTGCGGCCAGGCGAAACCGAAATGCCTCGCAGCCTGGGCCATGCGGTCCAGGTGGGCCTGCAGGCGCACCAGCTGCCCGTCCTGCAGGCGCAATGTTTCGAGCAATTCGAACGGCGCCCTGGCCCGCTCCAGGAAGGCACGCTTGCTGCGCCACTCACCCCACTCGCCTTCGGGCGTGGAGTCGATCGTGATCCCGCTGCCGATGCCGCAGCGCGCCTCGTCGCCGCGGACGCTCACGGTGCGGATCGGCACGTTGAACGTGACATGGCCCCCGGGGCGCACCACCCCCAGGGCACCGCAGTACCAGCCGCGATCGCCCGCTTCGAGCTCGTGGATGAGGCGCAGGGCCTGGATCTTCGGGGCGCCTGTGACCGAGCCGCACGGAAACAGCGCGCTGAAGATGTCCGCCAGCCCGACACCCGGGCGGGTGCGGGCATGCACGTCCGACGTCATCTGCCAGACGGTGGGCAGCGCCTCGGTGTGGAACAGCCGGGGCACCCGTACCGAATGGGGCTCGGCCACACGCGACATGTCGTTGCGGATCAGGTCGACGATCATCAGGTTCTCGGCGCGCTCCTTGTCGCTGGTGCGCAGGTGGTCCGCCTGTCGTGCATCGGCCACGGGGTCGGGCAGGCGGGCGGCCGTGCCCTTCATCGGGCGGCCGAGCAGCTTGCCATCGCACCAGTCAAAAAAGAGCTCCGGTGACACGCTCAGGACCTGTTCGCCGTCCATGTCGACGTACGCGGCATAGCCGCCCGGCTGTGCACGCTGCAGGGCGTGGAACAGGGCCTGTGCATCACCCTGAAACCGGCTGGTCAGCGGCGCGGTGAGATTGATCTGGTAGACCTCACCGGCTCGGATGGCGTCGTGAATGCGATGGATCTGGGCCTCGAATGCACTGCGTGTGAGGCTGGATGCCCATTCGAGTGAGGTTGCGGCCGGGCGGGCCGTGTCGTCAGGCCAGGGCTCGGCCTGGTCGTACACGGCAAACCAGACCAGCGGCCCACGCGCGGTATGGGTCTGAAAGGCAGGGTCGAAGGCGGCGGCCGCCTCGTAGCGCACACCGCCCACGCACCAGCGCCCGGCACGGGCCTCGTGTTCGACTGCCCGCAGCACCGGCACGACCTCGGCTACCGCCTGGGCCTGCAGCACCTGGCGCGGCTGCCCGAAGGCATGCCTGTGACGGCGTCGCGGGTCGGACGGGTCGGAAAAATCGATCAGCGCACTGAAGCTCTGCATGGCAGCACGATACACGGCAGCAAACGGGCGCGCAGTCTACCGTGCCGGGTGCCAGGCCAGCGGTGCGGGCATCCGCCTTTCGCGGCGTTGCCCGACCGGGACCGTGCTGAGCTCAGTTGGTCTGCGCCAGTTGCTCCAGGATCGCGGGGTTTTCGAGCGTGCTGGTGTCCTGCGTGATCTGCTCGCCCTTGGCGATCGAGCGCAGCAGGCGGCGCATGATCTTGCCGGAGCGGGTCTTGGGCAGGTTGTCGCCGAAGCGGATGTCCTTGGGCTTGGCGATCGGACCGATCTCCTTGCCGACCCAGTCACGCAATTCCTTGGCGATCTGCCGGGCTTCGTCCCCGGTGGGGCGCGGCCGCTTGAGCACCACAAACGCGCAGATGGCCTCACCCGTGGTGTCGTCAGGGCGGCCCACGACGGCCGCCTCCGCCACCAGTTCGGTGTGCGACACCAGGGCCGACTCGACCTCCATCGTGCCCAGCCGGTGGCCCGACACGTTGAGCACGTCGTCGATGCGGCCGGTGATCGTGAAGTAGCCCCGCTCGGCATCGCGGCTCGCGCCGTCGCCCGCCAGGTAGTAGCCACGCAGCTCGGGCGGGTAGTAGCTCTTCTTGAACCGCTCCGGGTCGCCCCAGATCGTGCGGATCATGCTGGGCCAGGGCTTCTTGACGACCAGGATGCCGCCCTGCCCGTTCGGAACGTCGCCGCCGAGCTCATCGACGATGGCCGCGGTGATGCCGGGGAAGGGCAAGGTGCACGATCCGGGCACCAGCGGCGTGACGCCCGGCAGCGGGGTGATCATGTGGCCGCCGGTTTCGGTCTGCCACCAGGTGTCGACGATGGGGCAGCGCCCACCGCCGATGTTGGCGTGGTACCACTCCCAGGCGGCCGGATTGATCGGCTCGCCGACCGACCCCAGCAGCCGCAGCGACGACAGGTCGTAGTTGCGGGGGTGCACCGAGGCGGTCGACTCCGCGGCCTTGATCAGCGAGCGGATGGCGGTCGGTGCGGTGTAGAAGATCGAGACCTTGTGCTGCTGGATCATCTTCCAGAAGCGGCCGGCGTCCGGGTAGGTCGGCACGCCTTCGAACACCAGCTCGGTGCCGCCGTTGGCCAGTGGGCCGTAGGTGATGTAGGTGTGGCCCGTCACCCAGCCGATGTCAGCGGTGCACCAGAACACGTCGTCGGGACGCAGGTCGAAGGTCCACTTGGTGGTGAGCGCGGCATGCAAAAGATAGCCGCCGGTGCTGTGCTGCACACCCTTGGGCTTGCCGGTCGAGCCCGAGGTGTAGAGCAGGAACAGCGGATGCTCCGCACCGACCCACTCGGGCTCGCAGGTCGCGCTCTGGGCGGCGGTCACTTCGTGCATCCATTTGTCGCGGGCCGTCCAGGCGATGTTGCCCCCCGTGCGGCGATAGACGATCACGTTGGCGATCGTGTCGCAGCCGCCCAGCGACAGCGCCTCGTCGACGATCGCCTTGAGCGGCAACTGCTTGCCGCCGCGCAGCTGTTCGTCGGCGGTGATGACCATGACGGCGCCGGCATCCTCGATGCGGTCACGCAGCGACTGGGCCGAAAACCCCCCGAACACCACCGAATGCGTGGCACCGATGCGCGCGCAGGCCTGCATCGCCACGACCCCCTCGACCGACATCGGCATGTAGATGACCACCCGATCACCCTTGCGCACGCCCATGGACTTCAGCGCATTGGCCATGCGGCAGGTGCGCTCCAGCAGCTCGCTGTAGGACACACGCGTCACCTGGCCGTCGTCGGTCTCGAAGATGATCGCGGTCTTGTCGCCGAGACCCTTCTCGACGTTGCGGTCGAGACAGTTGTACGAGACGTTCAGCGTGCCGTCCTCGAACCACTTGAAGAACGGGGCGTTGCTGTCGTCGAGCACCTTGGTGAAGGGCTGCTTCCAGGTCACGAACTCCCGCGCCAGCCGGGCCCAGAAGCCCTGGTAATCGGCCTCGGCCTCGGCCACCAGGGCGTTGTAGGCCTCCATGCCCGACACATGGGCGCCCTCGACGGCCGCCGCTGGGGGGGGATAGAGTTTGGTGGCTTGCTCGGACATGCGTGTCTCCTTACGAAGGGTGGATTCAAGTCGATCCTGTTGGGCGCAACCTTAGGCGCAGGCTCTTACGAAGCCCTTACTCCGGCCAAGAGGCAAAACCCGAGTGACGGGCTGCAGCACTAGAATCCGCGGCATCCGTAGTAACCCTGAACGCCGCCCATGGCCCAGATCCCTGATCCGACGTCCGCTCGTCTGCGTCCGCTGCCCAATCTGATCTTTGCCAGTCGCTGGCTGCAGTTGCCCCTCTACCTGGGCCTGATTCTGGCGCAAGGCGTGTACGTGATCCACTTCTGGGTGGAACTGTGGCACCTGATCGAGGCCGCGATGGGCGACCAGACCGCCCTGTCCAAGCTGGTGACCAGCATCGGCTACAAGTCGGATGCGCAGATCACGGCGCTCAACGAGACCATCATCATGCTGGTGGTGCTCGCGCTGATCGACGTGGTGATGATCTCCAACCTGCTGATCATGGTGATCGTCGGCGGCTACGAGACCTTCGTGTCGCGCCTGCACCTCGAGGGTCACCCCGACCAGCCCGAGTGGCTGAACCATGTGAATGCGTCGGTGCTGAAGGTGAAACTGGCCACCGCGATCATCGGGATCTCTTCGATCCATCTGCTCAAGACCTTCATCAACGCCGCCAACTACGACGAGAAGGTGCTGCTGTGGCAGACGGTCATCCACGTGGCCTTCCTGTTCTCGGCCATGGCCATCGCGATGGCCGACCGCATCATGGTCCACGCCAGCGGCAAGCCGCACTGACGGCCGGCTGGCGCGCGGCGTCGATGCCGGCCGCTCAGCCGCCCACATCGTCGGGCGGCCTCGCCTGTGTCGGCACGCGCAGATGCAGTGCGGCCTTGGCCATCAGGTTGGCCGACACCGGCGCCGTCACGAACAGGAACAGCGTGATCAGCAGCTCGGGCACGCCATAGTCGCCGCGCAGCCAGCTGGCCACCATGCTGGCGATCAGCACCCCACCCACGCCGAGGGTGGTGGCCTTGGTGGGAGCATGCAGGCGCATGAAAAAATCGGGAAAGCGCAGCAGGCCGATCGCACCCACCAGGATGAAGACCGCCCCGATGACGATCAATGCCGCCACGAGGATCTGCGCCGCCAGGGGCCAGGTGTCCATGGTTGTTTCTCCTGTCACTCGACCACGTCGCCGCGGCTGAGGTATCGGCCCAGGGCCACGGTCGAGACGAAGCCGAGCATGGCGATGATGAGAGCGGCCTCGAAGAGCAGGTCGCTGCCCTGGCGGATGCCCAGCACCACGACCAGCGCCACCACGTTGATGTAGAGCGTGTCCAGTGCGAGCAGGCGGTCGGGTGCGGTCGGCCCGCGCAGCAGCCGCCAGCCGCAGATCAGCATGGCCAGCGCAATGGCGCCAAAAGCGATGTCGAGTGCCCAAGCGATCATTCGAAGATCTCCCGCAGCGGTTGTTCGTAGCGTTGCTTGATCTGCGTGCTCATGGCCTGCGGATCGTCGCAATCGAGCGCATGCACCACGATCCGGCCGCGCTCATCGTCCACCACGCACGACACCGTGCCCGGTGTGGTGGTGATGATGGTGGCCAGCAGCGACACCCCCACCGGATCGCGCAGCTCAAGCGGCACCTCGACCCAGGCAGGCTGCGGTCTGGCCGTCGGCGACAGCACGATCCTGGCCACCGTCAGGTTGGACACCACGATGTCCCACAGCACGACAGCGGAGAAACGCAGCACGCGCCCCCAGCGATGCGGGCGGCTGCCACGCCCGAGGAAGGCCGCGACGAGCCGCGGCACGGCCCACCCGAGCACGGCTGCCGTGATGAGTTGCGGTACGGCCAGCGACTGCTGCAGCAGCAACCAGGCCATGGCGAGCAGCACGGACAACACGGGGTGAGGCCATTGCTGGCCTGGTGTGCCGGTCTCAGCGCGGGGCGGCATCGACGTCTCCTGTGTAGCGCCGGGTCGTGCCCGGCAGGTCCGGGCCCAGCACTGCGCGGGCATAGGCCTGCACATCGGTGATCTGGGCTGCGGCGGCGTCGGTGTAGCGCTTGATCGGCGAAGCCCACACCGCCATCGCGACGCTGGCGAGCAGCAGGCTCACCGTGGCCAGCACCAGCCGCACACTGGCTCCCGATGCGCCCCCCGAGTCCGGGTCGTGACGCACGTTCCAGAACAGGATGCTGCCGGCACGGGCCAGGCCAACCAGGGTGAAGAAGCCCGCGGAGAGCACCACCGTCCACACCCAGGCCTGCGCCGCGCTGTCAGCCGCAGCCTGCAACACCATGACCTTGCCCAGAAAGCCGGGCAACGGCGGCAGTCCCGCCGTGGAGGCCGCTGCAAGCAGCAGCATCAATCCCAGCAGCACGGGCTGGGCCACAGGCGGCGCCGACTCGAGCCGATCGCCGACGTCGCCCCGCTGGGAGGCGACCAGTTCCGACAGCAGAAACAGCCCTGCGATCGCCAGCGTGCTGTGCACCATGTAGTACAGCGCCGCCGACCACGCCGCGGTGGAGAACAGCCCGAACGCCGCGAGGATGGTGCCGACCGACGCCACCGTGAGCCAGGCCACGAGCCGTGGCAGGCTGCGCGCCGCGAGCGCGCCGCACACACCCGCGATGCCGGTCACCAGGGCCAGCGGCAGGATCCAGTCGGCAGCGGTGAAGGCGCTCGCGCCGGCTTCCGCACCGAAAATGACGCCGTGGACCCTGACGATGCTGTAGACGCCGACCTTGGTCATCAGCGCAAACAGCGCGGCCACCGGCGCACTCGCGGCAGCATAGGTGGCGGGCAGCCACAGCGTCAGTGGCATCAGGGCCGCCTTGAACCCGAACACGACCAGCAGCAGCAAGGCTGCAGCCTGCAGCACTGCTGCTTCCGGGCCCTCGACCTGGGCCACGCGCAGCGCCAGGTCGGCCATGTTCAGGGTGCCGGTGAGCGCGTAGATCAGCGCCACGCCGATCAGGAACAGCGCCGACGCCGACAGGTTCAGCACCACATAGTGCACCCCGGCGCGCAGCCGCTCGCGACCGCGGCCATGGGCCATCAGCACATACGATGCAATCAGCAGCACCTCGAAGAACACGAACAGGTTGAACAGGTCGCCGGTCACGAAGGCGCCGCTCAGGCCCATGAGTTGAAACTGGAACAGCGGGTGGAAATGCCGGCCGTGAACGTCCCAGCCGCCGCAGGCATACAGCAGCACCGGCAGCGCGACAAGATGGGTCAGCACCAGCATCAGCGCACTGAGCCGGTCAACGACCAGCACGATGCCGAATGGCGCTGGCCAGTCGCCCATGCGATAGACCCGAAGCACGTCGTCGTGGGCCTCGATCGCCAGGCGCAGCGCCAGCACGAGCCCGAGCGCCACCGAGGCGATCGCCACGCGGCGTGCCCACAGCAGACGGCGATGCCCATGTGGCAGAGCCCCGCCGCTGCCCCCGTCGCCAAGCAACAGCAGCGCCATCGCCGTGACGGCTGGCAGCAGTACCACCAGCACCGGCAGGTGGGTATGAAGAAGTTCGCCCAGGTTCACTGCGTGGGCTCCTTGCCGTCGACATGATCGGTGCCGGACTCATGCCGGCTGCGCAGCGCCATCTCGATCACGAAGCCCGTGGTCGCAAATCCGATCACGATGGCGGTGAGCACCAGCGCCTGTGGCAGCGGGTCGGCCATCCTGGCGCCGTGGCCGACGATCGGCGCGGCATCGACCCACAGCCGGCCCATCGCGAAGATGAACACATTGACCGCATAGCCCAGCAGCGTGAGGCCCAGCACGACGGGAAAGGTCCTGCCGCGCAGCATCAGGTAGATGCCGCAAGCCGTCACCCAGCCGATGCCGCTGGCCACGAGGAATTCCATCGTCATGCTGTTGCTCCTTCCCGCACTGCACGGTCGACCTCTGACCCGACCGTCGACCGCACCGCCACGCGCACCTGGAGGCTGTTGCGAGTCATCAGGTGGCCCTCCCCTGCCGCGCAGGCTCCTTGCTGGCCGCCCCGAGCACCGACAGCATCAGCATCGTGGCGCCGACCACCGTGATGTAGACGCCCAGATCAAACAGCGCTGCCGTGGCCAGCGGCAGTTCACCGAGCACCGGCACGCTGGGGTGACCATGCGCGCTCGTCAGGAAGGGCCGCCCGAAGACGAAGGCCCCCACGCCGGTGGCCGCGGCAATCAGCAGGCCGCAGGCGATCCAGCGGGTGAAGCGCCGCCCGCCCTGGGCATGCAGCGCAGCGTCTGCCTGCCCCTGGCCCAGCGCCATGTACTGCAGCACCAGCGCCACCCCCGTGACCAGCCCCGCGATGAAGCCGCCCCCTGGCAGGTTGTGGCCGCGCCAGAAGATGTGCACCGACGCGACCAGCGCCAGCGGCAGGATCAGCCGCGCAGCCACACGCAGCATCAGCGGCTGACGCTCGAACGACCAGGCCCGGCCGGCGGCATCGAACTCGGGGCGGCGCACCCGCCAGCCGTCCAGCAGCGCGAGCACCCCGACGGCCGCAATGCCGAGCACGGTGATTTCGCCGAAGGTGTCGTAGCCTCGGAAGTCGACCAGGATCACGTTGACCGCGTTCGTGCCACCACCGCCCGGCACCGACTGCTCCTGGAAGAACCAGGAGATGCTGTCGTGATCGCGCGTGAGCATCAGCCAGGCCAGCCAGCTCACCCCCCCGCCGGCGGCCAGCGCCAGCAGGGCGTCGCGCCCGCGGCGCAGGCCGCTGGATTCGCGCGGGGTGTGCTGCGGCAGCAGCGCCAGGCCCATCAGCAGCAGCACGGTCGAGACCACATCGACCGACAACTGGGTGAGCGCCAGGTCGGGCGCCGACAGGCCCAGGAAGGTGAGCGATGCCACCAGGCCCACGGCGCCGGTCAGCACGACTGCCCGGAAGCGCTCATGGTGCCCGAGCACGAGCGCAGCGCCGGCACCGAGCAGCAGCAGCCAGGCGACGATGGCCAGCGGCGGTGCCGGCAGGCCCGGCCGGTCGCCCGTCAACAGCGTCGCGCCGGTGCTGCTGAGCAAGGGCCAGGCCGCTGCGACCACGGCCGCGGCAATCATCAGGAAGACGTAGCGCTGCAGCGAGCCGGTTTCGAGCCGGTGGGTGATCCGCCCGGCCAAGGCGAATGCGCCGTCGATCAGGTGTGTGAAGACCAGCCGGCCGGTCCAGCCGCGGGGATGGTGCAGGTGCAGGTTCATGCGGCGGGCCAGCGCAAAGTACATGGCCACCCCGCCCGCCAGCGCCACGACGCTCATCAGCAGCGGCAGGTTGAAGCCATGCCACAGGGCCAGGTGGTACTCGGGCGGTGCCGTTCCCAGCACGGCCGTCGCCGCCACGTGCACGATGGGCCCGAAGGTCAGCGCCGGTAGCAGGCCGACCAGCACGCACAGCACCACCAGCAAGGCCACCGGCGCCTTCATGAAAAACGGCGGTTCGTGCGGATGCGGGTTAGGCAGGTCGCGAGGCTCACCATTGAAGAACACGTCGTGAATGAAGCGCAGCGAATACGCGACCGAACACACGCCTGCAAACGTGGCCACCGCCGGCACCACCCAGCCCCACGACGTGGCCGCCACCCCCACGGCCTCGGCAAAGAACATCTCCTTCGACAGAAAACCGTTGGCGAGCGGCACGCCGGCCATCGAGGCGGCCGCCACCATGGCCAACGTGGCCGTCCAGGGCATCAGCTTCATGAGGCCGGCCAGGCGCCGCATGTCGCGCGTGCCGGTCTCGTGGTCGATGATGCCGGCAGTCATGAACAGCGACGCCTTGAATGTGGCGTGGTTGAGGATGTGGAACACCGCTGCCACGGCCGACAGCGGCGAGGACAGACCGATCAGAAAGGTGATGAGGCCCAGGTGGCTGATGGTGGAATAGGCCAGCAGGCCTTTCAAGTCGTGCCGGAAGACAGCCACGTACGCTGCAAAGGCCAGCGTGACCAGGCCGGCCGTGCACACCACGACCTCGAACAGCCCGGAGCCGCCGAACACCGGATACAACCGCGCCAGCAGAAACACCCCTGCCTTGACCATGGTGGCCGAATGCAGGTAGGCCGATACCGGCGTGGGCGCAGCCATTGCATCGGGCAGCCAGAAATGAAACGGCACCTGGGCGCTCTTGGTGAAGCAGCCCACCAGCACCAGCAGCATCGCGGTCTCGAACCAGGGATGCGACTGGATCGCATCGACGCGCTGGAACATGACGCTCAGCTCGTAGCTGCCGGCCATCTGTCCGAGCATCACGATGCCGGCCAGCATCACCAGCCCGCCGCCGCCCGTGACCGCAAGCGCCATGCGCGCACCGGCTCGCGCGTCGGCACGATGGCCCCAGTAGCCCACCAGCAGGAAGGACGACACGCTGGTGAGCTCCCAGAACACGACCAGCAGCAGCAGGTTGTCCGACAGCACGACACCCAGCATTGCCGCCATGAACAACATCAGCAGGGTGTAGAACTTGCGGGCGGAGTCGGTGGGCCCCAGGTAGTAGGCGGCATACAGGATGATCAGCAGGCCGATGCCGGTGATGAGCAGCGCGAACATCAGCGCCAGGCCGTCCAGGCGGAAGCTCAGGTCCAGGCCGATTTCAGGCACCCACGACACACGCTGCAGCAGGGTCTGGCCGTCGAACACGGCTGGCGAAAGCCACAGCAGCAGCCCCAGCGCGACGGCCGTGACCAGCGCCGCCGCCCAGGCACTCAGACGGCGAGGAAAGGCTCCGTCGCCTCGGCCAAGCCAGAAGCACAGGAGCGTGCCCACCACCAAGGGCAGCACGATGACAAGAGCCAGCAGATTCATCGTGTGTCGGCCCGATGCGGGCCCGGATGTGAACGGCGCCGTGATTGTAGAAAGCGATGACTCAAAGCCTGCTGATAACCCGCTGTCGCAGCGCGATATGCGCAAAATGCTTGGCGTTCGGTGCGACTTGTGGAAGGACGCGCATTGTGCGGGCCTCGCACCCCCTGCTTCAGTACACTTCCGGGTGGCCTGCGCGCTGCACCGCGCCGGACGTTTCGCCCACTCCTACCCCCGATGCCCCATGAGCACCCAGATCCAATACGCCGACCTCGTCGACAGCGTCGCCGCCGCGCTGCAGTACATCAGCTACTACCATCCGGCCGACTACATCGCGCACCTGGCTCGCGCCTATGAGCGTGAGGAATCGCCCGCCGCGAAGGACGCCATCGCGCAGATCCTGACCAATTCGCGCATGAGTGCCGAAGGCCGCCGCCCGATCTGCCAGGACACCGGCATTGTCAACGTGTTCATGAAGATCGGCATGGACGTGAAGTTCACCGGCTTCCCCGGGTCGATCGCCGACGCGGTCAACGAGGGTGTGCGTCGCGGTTACCTCAACCCCGACAACATGCTGCGCGCCTCGGTCCTGGACGACCCGCTGTTCGCACGCAAGAACACCAAGGACAACACGCCGGCGGTGATCCACATGGAGGTCGTGCCGGGCAACACGGTGGACATCACGGTGGCAGCCAAGGGCGGCGGCTCCGAGAACAAGAGCAAGTTCGTGATGATGAACCCCAGCGACTCGCTGGTCGACTGGGTGCTCAAGACCGTACCCACCATGGGCGCCGGCTGGTGCCCGCCCGGGATGCTGGGCATCGGCATCGGTGGCACCGCCGAAAAGGCCATGCTGTTGGCCAAGGAGTCGTTGATGGAAGACATCGACATGTACGAACTCCTGCAGCGCGGCCCGCAGAACAAGCTCGAAGAGCTGCGCATCGAGCTGTACGAGAAGGTCAACGCCCTGGGCATCGGCGCGCAGGGCCTGGGCGGCCTGACCACCGTGCTGGACGTCAAGATCAAGATGTACC
>CBFGPV010000126.1:0-12853 GCA_965650765.1 uncultured Burkholderiales bacterium | reverse complement strand
CTTGCCCGGCACCGGCAGGATGAAGGGGTTGGAGCCGGTGGCCAGCAGCAGGCGGTCGTACTCGGCTTCGGTGCCATCTTCGGCGCGCACGATGCGGCGGCTGCGGTCGATGTCGACGACCTTCTTGCCCAGGTGCAGCGTGATGCCGTTTTCCTCGTACCACGACACCGGGTTGAGGATGATCTCCTCCAGCGTCTGCTCGCCGGCCAGCACCGGCGAGAGTGCGATGCGGTTGTAGTTCGGATGAGGCTCGGCGCCGAACACCGTGATGTCGTAGAGGTCGGGCGCGATCTTCAGCAGTTCCTCAAGGGTGCGGACACCCGCCATGCCGTTGCCGACCATCACCAGTTTCATCTTTTTCATGCGCAGTGCTCCAGGGGTTGAGCCTCAAGGTCTGTAAAGCAATTGAGGTGCCAGTGAGAAAGGGGGGCAGCCCGGTCGTGGTGCAGCCGTGCGTGCACCGTTCTTGGGCTTGCTTCTTGCTTGAAATGCGGGACCATCACCGAGTCGGTGCGGGATTCCATCGTTGATTCACACAATTCATGAGCTTTGACGTCGAGATTGGCTACACGAGCGCAAAGGGCCCGCGCGAACGCAACGAAGACTTCGCCGCAGCGGTGCGTCCGGCGCCCCACGATGAGGCGCTGGGGCTGATTGCCGCCGTGGCGGACGGTGTCTCGGCCGGCGGCCAGGGTCTGATGGCCGCGCAGACCACGGTGATGGGGCTGGTGCAGGACTACCACGGCGTGCCGCCGACCTGGGACACCACGGTCGCACTGGACCGCCTGATCGGCGCCCAGAACGCCTGGCTGGCCGATCACAACCGCCGGCAGGGACCGGTGGGCAGCACGGCGATGTGCACGCTCACGGCCCTGGTGCTGCGTGGCCACAGCTACGCCCTGGCGCACGTGGGCGACACCCGCGCCTGGCTGCTGCGCGACAACCAGTGCATCCAGCTCACCCAGGACCACGGTTTCGACCATCCCGACATGCGGGGCAGGCTGTCGCGCGCGATCGGGCTGGACGACCTGGTGCGCGTCGACTACACCGAAGGCGAACTGCACGCCGGTGATGCGTTCGTGCTGACCAGCGACGGCGTGCACGGGGCCCTGCGCCGACGTGAACTCGCCGCACTGGCCCGCGACGGCGACGTGCAGGCCGCAAGCGAAGCCATCGTGCACGCGGCCCTGCAGGCCGGCAGCCACGACAACGCCACGGCGCTCGTCATCCGGGTGCGCGGCCTCGCACCGAGCCGCCTCGAGGACATCCTGCTGCATGGCCGCCAGCTGCCTGTGCCGCCCCGGTTGAAGGTCGGTGACCAGCTCGACGGGCGCGTGATCACTGCACTCGTGGCCGACACCGGTGTGCACCGCCTGTACCAGGCGCGCGACCTCGACGGACAGTCGCTCGTGGCGATCAAGACCTTGCACGAGGCACGTGCCAGCGACCCCGAAGAACGCGCGATGCTCGCCCATGAGGCCTGGCTGGGCAGCCGGGTGGCGGGCCGTGACGCGCGCGGTTTCGTGCGAGTGCACGAGCTGCGCGAGCCCACTGCCTTCTACACGGTGTTCGACTGGCATGCCGGCCAGACACTGGAGCAGATGCTGGCCGAACGACGCCGCTTCGAGGTGGGTGACATCGTGGCGGCCGCAGTGGGCGTGGCCCGCGCGCTCGGCCGCCTGCACCGCCAGGGGGTCGTGCACCGCGACATCAAGCCGGGCAACCTGCATCTGGGCGACGACGGGCAGTGGCGTGTGCTCGACCTGGGCGTGGCCTTGTCGGGCCGCGAGCCGAGGGCCCAGCGCCACCTGCATGCGGGCACGCCGAGCTACATGAACCCCGAGCAATGGGGCATCGACGACAACGCGGGGCAGGCGGCCGACGCCGGCAGCGACCTGTACGCACTCGGTGTCACGCTCTACCAGTGGCTGACCGGCCGGCTTCCCTATGGCGAGGTCGAGCCCTACCAGGGCGCGCGATTCCGTCGCGACCCCGTGCCGCCCTCGCGCGTGCGGCCCGACGTGCCGATCTGGCTGGACCATGTCGTGCTCAAGGCCGTGGCGCGCGACCGGCGCCAGCGTTTCGAGACGGCCGAGGAACTGGTGCTGGCGCTCGAGCGCGGCGCGTCCCGCCCGCTGGCCGCACCGGGCAGCACGCCCCTGGTGGCTCGCAACCCGCTCGTGTTGTGGCAGGCCGCGCTGGCCATCTCGGTGCTGTTCAACCTGCTGCTGATCGTGTGGCTGCTGTTCCTGCCACGCTGAACGGCACCGGCCGGCCAGGCGGGCCGGGCGGGCATCGAGCGCGCGGGGGATGGTCATGGCCGGCACCGTTTACTTGGTGGTCGAGCCGAATTCGGCGCGGCCGAAGTCCTGCGGGGCGTCGGCGCCGGCCGTGGCGGGCATCGCACGGGCGCGACCACCCTTTTCGGCCCAGGTGCGGGTCCAGCGGATCTGCACGATGCGCAGCATCACGAGCATGCCGATGGCCAGCACCGCGAAGGCCACAAAGCCCCAGAAATAGGTGCCGGCGTACTGCTTGGACAGGCCCATCGCGTTGGGCAGGAAACCCCCGCCCAGGGCGCCGACCTCACCGATCATCGAGCCGGCCACAGCCGTGGTCAGCGGCCAGCGCAGCGGGACGAGCTGGAACAGCGCCCCGTTGCCCGCGCCCAGAGCGGCGAAGCAGAACATGAACAGCAGCGTCGTGACGACCACGGACCCACCGGCCATGCCGCACAGGACGAGGCTGGCGGCCACCACCGCGAGCACGCCGCTGAGGGTGTTGACGCCGCCGATGCGGTCGGAGATGTAGCCGCCGACCACGCGCACCGCGGATCCCATCAGCGTGGCGAGCATCGTCAGCTGGCCGGCCTCGACCTTGGTGACCTTGAACTGGTCATGGAAGTAGGTCGGCAGGAAGCTCGCCAGCCCGATGAAACCACCGAAGGTGACGATGTAGATCAGGCTGAAGGCCCAGCCGTCCTTCTCGAACAGGCAGGAGATGTGCTCGCGGAAGGTCTGGTGTTCACGATCGGGAGGTTCCTTGGCCGCAAACCACATCACGGCCATGGGCAGCAGCATGGTGAAGGCAGCCAGGCCATACACGGCCTGCCAGCCGAACTTGGCGGCCAGCGGCGGGGCGAACAGCACGGCCAGCACCGTGCCCGAGTTGCCGGCGCCGGCAATGCCCATGGCCAGGCCCTTGTAGCGGGCGGGATACCAGCCGCTGCCCAGGCTGAGCGCCACGCCGAAGCTGGCGCCGGCAATGCCCAGCAGCACCCCCATGGCCAGCACGCCGTCGTAGCTGTCCACGAAGAAATAGCCGTAGGCCAGCGCCAGGATGATCAGCCCCATCTCGACCATGGCCGCGTTCTTGCGGCCGATGTACTGGGCCAGCACGCCCAGCGGAAAGCGCATCAGCGCGCCCGCCAGGATGGGTACCGACACCATGAAGCCCTTCTGGGCCGGGGTCAGGTTGAAGGCTTCCCCGATGAACGGCCCCATGGCGCCGTTGAGCACCCACACGGCAAAGCAGAAATCGAAGTAGAGGAAGGAGGCGAACAGGGTCGGCCAGTGGCCGGACTTCATGAAGGTCTTGGCGTTGGACATGACGGAAACCGGGGTCAGGCGGACACGGACACGGCTGCGCCGGCACACGGGTGGGCGGTGCAGGGTGCAGAAGGGGCAGGCAGGCAGGCGCGGCAACCCGGGCGGGTCGCCACCATGGCCTGGAGGTCGGTCGTTGGGCTCATGCGGCTCTCCTGGAGCAAGCCCTGGGCAAACGCAGGCCCAAGGCGGAGGCACATGGCTGCACACGACACTGTGCGCATGATCGCGCCGTGCGGTTCGCGCGATCCGGGTGCATCGTCACACCCTGCTGCAATGCAGCAACAACCGTGCCAGTCGCTCGTGCACGCTCTCGACCCGCGGGCACGATGGGTGCACTATGCTTGCGGCCCCACGGCCTGCGCGGTGCTGCGCCGCCACTGATCCGTCTGTTTTCCCTCTGTCACTGCCCTGTTTCCGACATGACTTCTGCGCTTGTGCTCAGCCCCGCCACCCCGGGGGCTCCCGCCCTGGACGCCGACCTCGAAGCGGTCGGCATTCACGTGCTTGGTGCCGTCACATGCCGCAATCTGGTGCAGGAGGCGGTGCGCCAGGCACCGGATGTGGTCGTGTGCTTCGAGCCCAGCCCCGGCGATGAGCTGTTTGCCGCCCTCGAAGGGCTGGCTGCCACTGACCCGAGGCCGGTGGTGGTGTTTGCGGTGGATCCCGATGCCGCCCGGATCGAGCGTGCGGTGGCCGGCCCCGTGCATGCCTATGTCGTGAACGGCTACGCCCTGGCACGCCTGCGCCCGGTGATCCACCTGGCCCAGGCCCGGTTTCGCAAGGAGCGGGAGCTGCGCGCCGCACTGGAGGACATGACCCACCGCTTCGAGGAGCGCAAGCTGGTCGATCGCGCCAAGGGCATCCTGATGCGCGCCACGCAGATGTCCGAGGACGAAGCCTTCAAGGTCCTGCGCACGGCGTCGATGCACGGCAATCTGCGGGTCGGGCAGGTGTCGCGCCAGGTGATCGACACGGCGCACTATGCCGACGCGGTCAATCGCTCCGGCCAGTTGCGCATGCTCTCGCAGCGCATCGTCAAGCTCTATGCGCTGCTGGCCGACGGCCTGGATGTGGCCGGTGCCACGGCCCTGATGAAGCAGTCCTGCGACCGGGTCGAGGACAACCTGGCCGTGCTGGGCAAGGTGTTGTCGCGGCCCACCTTCGGTGACCTGATCGCGGCGGTCCAGTCGACCTGGCAGCAGTTGAAGCCCGAGCTGGCGCAGCCGGCCCAGGTGGCCCGGCTGACCGGCGTCGATGAGGCAGCCGCCAGGCTGCTGCAGCAGGCCGAACAGCTCACCACCGTACTGGAGTCGGCCGGCCTCGCCTCGACGTTGCATGTCATCAATGTGGCGGGAAGGCAACGCATGCTGTCCCAGCGCCTGGCCAAGCATGGGCTGATGGCAAGCCTGTTGAAAGGTGAAGCTGGCACACTCGCGCGGTCTGCCGCGGAGCAGGATGTCTGGGCCTTCGAACAGGCGCAGGCTTTCCTGTGGCAGCTGCCGTTGGTCAATCCGGACATCCGGGCCGATCTTGAGGCGGCGAGCAACGACTGGCAGCGCATGCTGGCCGGGCTGCACAAGGCCACGCACGCCGACGCCCGGCTGCTGCTGGCCTCAGCCAGCGAGTCGCTGCTGGAGACGTCGGAGCGGCTGGTCCAGCGCTACGAGCGCAGCATGCAGATGCTCACCGGCTGACCGCCGGGCCGGCGCGCCGGCCAGCGCCGGTCCGATGCGTGAATTCCGTCACGTTGCCGTGTTGCACCATGCCCCGAATCAGGGGGGGGTGACAGGGCTGCCGGATGCTGCAGATAGGTTCACAATCAGTACGGGGTGAGACGGCACCCCAGCCACGACCCACGACCATGAACGAGATGACTGCCACCGCGGTGCACGCAGATCCCCTGCAGCGGGCTCTGGCGCTAGCCACGGCCCATGGCTGGGACGGCACTGAACTGGCGCGATGCGTGGCCGCCGCCATGGACCTGGCCGCCTGTGGCGTCTACGTCAAGGATGAGAACGGGCGCTACATCTATCTGAACACGGCGGCCGCCGCGCTGCTGGGCCGGCCCGTCGCCGAGCTGGTCGGTTGCACCGATGAGGAGCGCCTCGATGCCGACACCGCCACCGTGCTGAAGGCCGGTGATGCGGCTGCATGGGGCTTGCGGCACGCTTCCCAGCGCGAGGAACGGGTGGCCGGCAAGGAGGTGCTTGCCAGTCGACAGATGCTCGAACTGCCGCGTGGCAAGGTGCTGTGCGGCACCTGGGCCGACCAGACTGACCTGCGGCGCATCCAGGCCCAGTTGCGGCATGCGCTCAGCCAGCTCGAGCAACATCAGCGCGAGAACGAGGACCTGCGCCTCGAACTGCAGGACCAGGCGGTGCGCGATCCGCTGTCAGGCGTGTACAACGTCCGCCACTTCGAGGAGCAGGTGCGTCGCGAGATCGATCTGTCTCAGCGGGAGCACCGCGAGTTCGCGCTGGTGGCGATCCGCATCGACCGCTATGCCGAGGTCGCGGCCGGGCCCAAGGGGGCCAAGGCGAGTGCGCGCATCCTGCAGGCCGTCGGACGGCTGCTGCGCAGCAACACCCGCGCCATGGACGCCCCCTGCCGACTCGGCGAGGACCGCTTTGCGGTGGTGCTGTCCGGCATCGGCCTGGCGACGGCCCACGCCCGGATGGAAAGCGTGCGTCGCCAGTGCGAAGCCCAGATCGTGATGGTCGAGGGGGCCGAAGTCCGGTTCACGGTGTCGATGGGGGTTGCGAGCTTCCCGCACACGTCGCAGACGCGCGACGAACTGCTGGCTGCCGCCGAAGAAGCCCTGGCTCAGGCCGAGGCCCGGGGCAGCAACTGCGTGCTGATGGCGAGCATTCCGTTCGTCACCAGTCACGCGGCGACCCAGGGCAGTGCACCGTCGCCGTGACGGCCTTCCGGGGCCTCTCGGGGCGCGCTGCGCTTCAACCCGTGATGCCCTTGTAGAGCATGTAGCTGGCCAGACCGTACAACAGGAAGGCAAAAGCGCGCTTGAGCTGCTTCACGTTCATTGCGTGGGCGGCCTTGGCCCCCAGGGGCGCAAACAGCACGCTGGTGGCCGCGATGCCCACCAGCGCTGGCAGATAGAGGTAGCCGAAGGCGCCGGCCACACCGGATTCGAGCCTCCAGCCCCCGATGATGTAGCCCGCCACATTGGCCAGCGCGATCGGAAAGCCCAGCGCCGCACTGGTGGCCACCGCATTGTGGATCGCGACGTTGCACCAGGTCATGAACGGCACCGACACAAAACCGCCCCCCGCGCCCACCAGGCCCGAAAGGAACCCGATGCCGGCCCCTGCCGTCAGCTGACCTGCGGTGCCCGGCATCTGCCGGCTCGGCGCGGGTTTCTTGTCCAGCAGCATCTGGGTGGCCGAGAAGCCGACGAACAGCGCAAAAAAGATCGCCAGCCAGGAGCCCTTGAGCAGCGCAAAGACACCGGCCCCTGCCAGCAGACCGCCCAGGACGATGCCTGGCGCCAGCCCGCGCACCAGGTCCCAGCGCACGGCGCCACGGCGGTGATGCGCCCGCACGCTGGAGATCGAGGTGAAGAGGATCGTGGCCATCGAGGTGGCGATCGCCATCTTCACCGACAGCTCAGGCGGCACACCGCGCTGCCCGAGGATCAGGGTGAGGAAGGGCACCAGCAGCATGCCGCCGCCAATGCCCAGCAGACCCGCCAGGAAACCCGTGAAGCAGCCGAGCAGCAGCAACTCGGCGATCAGCATCCATTCGAGATTCAACGTTCAGCCTCCAGGGCGTCGAGGATCGAGATGACGGCCTGCCACTCTTCGGGTGTCACCGGCGTGATCGACAGCCGGTTGCCGGGGCGCAGCACCTGCATCGTGGCCAGGGCGGGTGCGTGGCGCATGGCCTTCAGCGACAGCAGGGGTGTCTTGCGCTGCAGCTTCACGTCGACCAGCAGCCAGCGTGGCGAGGTGGGATCACTGCGGCCATCGTGGTACGGGCTGGACGGGTCGAACTGGGTGGGGTCGGGGTAGGGTGCCGACGCCACCTGGGCGAGCCCGGCAATGCCGGGTTCGGCGCAGGACGAATGATAGAAAAGCACGCCATCGCCGATGCGCATGGCGTCGCGCATGAAATTGCGAGCCTGGTAGTTGCGCACGCCGATCCAGGCAACCGTCTGGCCGGGCGCTGCGACGAGGTCATCGATCGAGCACTCGTCGGGCTCGCTCTTCATCAGCCAGTAGGTCATGGGGAAGGTAAGGTGTCCATCGCGAGCCGAGAGCCGCATTCCTGAACCCAGGGAGTTCAGGTGGGCGAGGTCAGTCGGGCTTCGGGTTCATCTGACGCGAGACGATCGCACCAGCCGGACGATGTTCCAGGCCCTTGCTCAGAGAGCATCGGTTCAAGGAAATATAAGACTCCCGCGAACGCGACGGACGAGCCCATTCTACGCGCGCGCGCCGATGGGCTGCGGTGAATTCAGAGCAATTGCCCGTCCTGCCCGAGGGCTTCGTCGATTCGGCGCACCAAGGCGGCGATGTCGGCATGTGCGTCACCGGACAACGATGCGGCCAGCTCGCCCGGCACCGTGGTGCCGCCCCCCGTGGAAGCGGCCGGGCGCTCGGCCAGTTCATAGGCAACATTGAGCGCTGCCAGCACGGCGATGCGTTCGCGGGCCTTGACCTTGCCGGCGTCACGGATCGCGCACATCTCACGGTCCACATGATTGACGGCTTCGAGCAGCGCCGACTCGCCGCCGTCGGCGCAGGCCAGGATGTAGCTCTGGCCCATGATGGTCACTTCGATCTGCTTCATGCCTTCGGGGCTCCTTGGTCGTCACTGCCGGTGCTCACCGCTTCGGGCAGGCGCTCGAGCAGGGCGTCGATGCGCGCGCGCGCTGCGTTGAGGCGCGACCTCAGGCTGTCGCGCTCATGGCTCACGGAGGCCAGTTGCTGTTCGAGCAGGGCATTGGTGCGCTTGAGTTCTTCATGGCGCATGAGCAGGCGTTCGACGCGGTCTGCAAGATCATCGAGGTGAGGCATGGGCGGACCGTCCTTCCAGGGTCGCGGTCATTGTAGATCGCGACCCTACAATCGGTCGCCTGCCAGGCCCGGCCTGCGCGCCACGCCAGAGGAATCCGTCACTTTCATGCCGAGCCCCGCCGCACTGCTGCCCATGTCATCCCTGCATCTGATCCTGGGCGGCGCCCGCTCAGGCAAGAGCCGCCATGCGGAATCGCTGGCGCTTCAGGCGCAGGGGGCGGGGGCACAGGTGGTGTACCTGGCCACGGCGTGGGCGGGCGATGACGAGATGCGCGATCGCATCGCACACCACCGCGCGGCGCGTCCTCCGCATTGGCACACGATCGAGGTGCCGGTGGCACCACGTGCGCTGGCCCAGGCGCTGCAGGCCCATGCCGGTGTCGGCCGTTTCGTGCTGGTCGACTGTCTCACGCTGTGGCTGACCCAGCTGTGCTTTCCGCCGCCCGGGCACGCCGAGCACGACGCCACGGCGGCCGTCGAGGCCTTGCTGGATGTGCTGAACGGGCTGCCCGGCGAGGTGGTGCTTGTGTCCAACGAGATCGGCTGGGGCGTCACGCCGCTGGGGGCTCAGACGCGCCGATTCGTCGATGAACTGGGCCGGGTCCATCAACGTGTCGCGGCCCTGGCCGACACCGTCACGCTGGTGGTCGCCGGCCAGGCGCTGCGCGTGAAACCCTCCTGCAACTGATGCTTCAGAACATGACGAGTCCCGACCTGCCTGCGATCGAACCCACCCACCATGCGGCGCTGCGCGCCCGTCTGCAGCACCGCCTTGACCGCAAGACCAAGCCCGTGGGTGCGCTGGGCCGGCTGGAGTCCCTGGCGGTGCAGATCGGTCTGGTGCAGGGCAGGGAGGATCCGGTGCTCGACGCCCCCCAGCTGGTGGTGTTTGCCGGCGACCATGGCCTGGCGGCACAGGGGGTGTCGGCCTATCCGAGCGACGTCACCTGGCAGATGGTCGAGAACTTCCTGGCCGGCGGGGCGGCGGTCAGTGTGCTGGCGCGGCAGCACGGCCTGTCCTTGACCGTCGTGGACGCCGGCGTGCGCCACGAGTTTGCACCGCGCAGCGCGCTTCAGGTGCGCAAGATCGCCGCCGGCACGGCCGATGCCAGCCAGGGCCCGGCCATGACGCCGGAGCAGTGCCGGGCAGCGATGGCCGCCGGGCGCGAGGTCGTGAAGTCGCTGCCGGGCAACGTGATCCTGCTGGGTGAGATGGGGATCGGCAACACCTCCAGCGCTGCCTTGCTGCTGTCGCGCCTGGCCGGGCTGCCGCTGGCCCAGTGTGTGGGTCGCGGCACGGGCCTGGACGACGAAGGCCTGGCCCACAAGTGCGCCGTGCTGACCCGCGCCCTGCAGGTGAACGCCAGTGCCACGCAGCCGCTGGCGGCCCTGGCGGCGTTGGGCGGTTTCGAGATCGCGATGATGGTCGGCGCCACCTTGCAGGCGGCGAGCGAACGGAGGCTGGTCATCGTCGACGGCTTCATCACCGGCGCGGCCATCCTGGTCGCGCAGGCCCTGCAACCGGCCGTGACCGACTATTGCGTCTTTGCGCATCGCTCCAGCGAGATGGCCCACAGCCGCATGCTTGACGTGCTGAAGGTCGAGCCGCTGATGGACCTGTCGATGCGCCTGGGTGAGGGCTCGGGCGCGGCGGTGGCATGGCCACTGGTGGCATCCAGCGTGCGCCTGCTGGCCGAGATGGCGAGCTTCGAGTCGGCCGGCGTGTCCGACCGGGCCTGAGCGGTCGGTCCGATGCATGGCCATCAGGGCGCGGCGATGAGCCTGGCAGGCGTCTGGCACGAGCTGCGACTCGCCGCCATCGCCTGGCAGTTCCTCACCCGGATCCCGCTCCCATCGGCGCTCGTGCGGCGCATCGGCTATGACGACCAGTGGCTGCACGACAGCGCACGGCACTTCCCGCTGGTGGGCTCGCTGATCGGGCTTGTGGTCGCAGGCGTGTACCTGGGGGCCTTGGCCGCCTGGGGCCAGCCGGTGGCGGTGGTACTTGCGATGGCCTTCGGCCTGTGGCTCACCGGCGGTTTTCACGAAGACGGCTGGGCGGATGTCTGTGACGGCCTGGGCGGCGCCGTGAGCCGCGAGCGGGCGCTGGAGATCATGAAGGACTCACGCATCGGGGCCTATGGCGCGATGGGCCTGTGCGCGATGCTGGGCCTGAAGGCCGCGGCGTTGTTGAGCCTGCCGAGCGTGCTGGTGGGGCCGGCCCTGGTGCTGGGGCACACCGCGTCGCGGCTGCTGCCGGTCACGCTGATCCGCTGGCTGCCCTATGCGGGCGATGCCGCCCATGCCAAGGCCAAGCCCTTCGCGCGTCAGCTCGGCGGCGGTGGCTGGCTGTGGGCGCTGGCCTGGGTGTTGATGGTGGGGGGTGCGCTGGCCGAGCGGGTGTTGGGCGTGCCGGCGGTGGCGGCCGCCGCGGGTGGCGCCGTCATGGCCTTGTGCTTTTGCGCCCGATGGTTTCGCCGCCGTCTTGGCGGCTACACCGGCGACTGCCTGGGTGCCAGCCAGCAGCTGGGTGAGGTCGCCATCTACCTCGGGCTGCTTGCCGCGTTGCGATGGATCTCCTGATCTGGCGCCATCCTCGCCCTCGGGGGCTGGCCTCGGGCGGTTCGGCGCGCTGTATCGGGCGCCTGGACCTGCCGGTGGACCGGCGTCGCGCCAAGCGCCTGGCGCACCGGATCCGGCGTGCTGCGCGGCGGGACGGGCGCCCCCGCGAGATCTGGACGTCGCCGCTGCGCCGCGGCGCGGACGTCGGCCGCTGGCTCGCCCGGTGGGGGTGGCAGCACCACATCGACGATCGGCTGTGTGAACTCGATTTCGGCCGCTGGGAGGGACGCACCTGGGACCAGATCGGCCAGCCGCAGATCGACGCCTGGTGCGCCGACTTTGCACGGCATGCGCCCGGCGGCGGCGAGTCGCTGGAGCAGTTGTGGAGGCGATGCGAACAGTGGCTGTCGCAGCGGCCGCACCATCAGGCCCTGGTGGTCGGGCATGCGGGGTGGATCCAGGCGGCGCAGCGCATCGTGGCCGGGCTGCCCGTGCCGACCTCGGCCGCCGACTGGCACGCGGCACCGGGCCACGGCCAGTGTCTCAGGCTGCGGTCTTCGGCGTGAAGTCGCACACGGAGGCGACCTGACATTGCCAGCACTGGGGCTTGCGTGCGAGGCACACATAGCGCCCGTGCAGGATGAGCCAATGGTGCGCATCGACGAGGTACTCGGCCGGCACACGCGCCAGCAGCCCGTGTTCGACCGCCAGTGGTGTCTTGCCCGGCGCCAGGCCGGTGCGGTTGCTCACCCGGAAGATGTGCGTGTCCACTGCCATCGTCGCTTCGCCGAAGGCCACGTTCAACACGACATTGGCGGTCTTGCGACCCACACCGGGCAGGGCTTCGAGCGCCTCCCGGGTGCGGGGCACCTCACCGCCATGCTGCTCGACGAGGATGCGGCACGTCTCCAGCAGATGCCGGGCCTTGCTGCGATACAGGCCGATCGTGCGGATGTAGTCGCACAGGCCGTCGAAGCCCAGCGCCAGCAGTCGCTGCGGCGTGTTCGCCACCGGAAAGAGCCGGCGCGTGGCCTTGTTCACGCTCACGTCGGTGGCCTGGGCCGACAGCAGCACGGCCGCCAGCAGCTCGAACACGCTGGTGTATTCGAGCTCGGTGTTCGGCTGCGGGTTGGCGGCCTTCAGGGTGGCGAAAAACGTGGCGATCTGCTGCGGCTTCATGGGGCGCGATTGTGTCACCGCCTCCAGGCGACGGGGCAAGGCCGCGTGCCTTCAGCTCGGCCGACGCGCGCGCGCCCGGGCCAGGGCGGCCTCGATGACCGCACGCTTGCGCTCGAGCTGCTGCGGGTCGGTCAGCTGAGACTCGGCGGCCAGGTTGGCAAGCTTGTGCGCCGCCTTGGCCGCCAGCCGATCGGCGTTCTCCTGCTTGTCGCGCTCGATGCGCAGGCGATGGAAGTCATGCCGTTCACGCGCCTCGTCGGCCTGCGCCGGGCTCCAGGCGGCCCAGCCGGTGGTGGCGGTGACCGGCACGAGGCTGATGCAGTCGACCGGGCAGGCCGGAACGCACAGCTCGCACCCGGTGCACAGCGATTCGATCACCGTGTGCATCTGCTTGGGCGCACCCACGATGCAGTCGACCGGGCAGGCCTTGATGCACAGCGTGCAGCCGATGCACCAGGCTTCGTCGAT
>CBFGPV010000125.1:0-12929 GCA_965650765.1 uncultured Burkholderiales bacterium | reverse complement strand
CTCCGTTGGTCACGCCGTCGAGCAGCAGGATGCTGGCGATCGAGAAGTCCATGGCTTGCTCAAGAAAAAAAGGCAGGGCACCACGCAGGCGCCCTGCCGAAGGAGCGGGGGACCCGACACGAGACCCCGCCAGGCATGTCGGAGGTGTGCCGATCAGGGCTCGAGTTTCCAGTCGCCGTTGACGACCTTCATGATCACGCCGGTGTCGGGACGGAAGCCCCAGTGGTCCTGGGCAGAGTAGTCGAGCACCCCGTGGCTCACGGCCAGGCCCTGGGCGGTCTCGATGGCCTCGCGCAGCGCGGCGCGGAACTCGGGGGTGCCGGGGCGGGCCTTCTTCAAGGCCACCGGCACGGTCTGCTCGAGCAGCAGGTAACCGTCGTACGAGTGCGCGCCGAGCTGGTTGCGCGAACCGGCGCCGAACATCTTTTCATAGGCCTGCACGAACTTCAGGCCCTGCGCCTTGGTGGGGTGGGTGGCCGGCAGCTGTTCGGCCACGACCACCGGCCCGGACGACACGAAGGTGCCCTCGACCGCCTTGCCGCCCACACGCATCAGGTCGCGGGTTGCAGCCGCATGGGTCTGGTAGACCCGGCCCTTGTAGCCGCGTTCGACGAGTGCCAGCTGCGGCATGGCCGCGCCCGAGCCCGAGGCCACGATCACCATGGCATCGGGGTTGGCGGCCACGAGCTTCAGGGCCTGGCCGGTGACGCTGGTGTCCGAACGTGCAAAACGTTCGGTGGCCACCAGCTTGATGCCGGCCTTGTCCAGTCGGGGGGTGATCTCCTGCAGCCAGGACTCGCCGTAGGCGTCGGTGTAGCCGATGAAGCCCACGCTCTTGATGCCGGCCTTCTGCATGTGCGCGACGATCGCGTTGGCCATCACGCCGTTGGACTGCGGCAGGCGGAAGGTCCAGGTGTCCTTGCCCGGCGGCAGCGGCGCGGGCGACAGCGCCAGGTGTGGTGTGCGCGCCTCGGCAGCCACGTCGGCCATCGGGATGGCCACCGGTGTGGCGCCCGAACCCATCAGCACGTCGACCTTGTCTTCGGTGACGAGCCGGCGCGCGTTCTGCACGCCCTTGGTCGGGTCGGTGGCGTCGTCGAGCACGACGATCCTGAGCTTTTCGCCGGCGAGGGTGTCGGGCCACAGCTTGAAGCCGTTGTTCATCGGGATGCCCAGGCCCGAGGCGGGCCCGGTGAGCGGCAGGCTCACGCCGATGGTGATGTCGGCCTGGGCCAGGCCGGTGACGGCCAGGGCCGCAGCGGCCAGGGCGGTGCGGACGAAACGGGGTGCGGTCATGCGGGTCTCCGGGTTGAAGGGGGTCGGTGAGGTCAGGGGGTGCGGGTCAGGCGGCGTCGGGGTGTTCGAGCAGCAGCGCGATGCCCTGGCCGCCGCCGATGCAGGCCGAAGCGATGCCCAGGCGGGCGCCGCATTCGTGCAGCTGGCGCGCCAGCGTCACTGTCAGGCGCACGCCGGTGGCCGACAGCGGATGGCCAAGGGCGATGGCGCCGCCATGCACGTTGAGTCGATCCGGGTCGAGACCAAGCTCGCGTTGCACGGCCAGCACCTGGGCGCCCTGGGCTTCGTTGACCTCGAAGCGGCCGATGTCGTCCAGCGACAACCCGGTGCGCTGCAGCAGCAGGCGAATCGCCGGTGCCGGGCCGATGCCCATGATCTCGGGCGGGACACCGACCACCGCCGCAGCAACAACACGCGCCAGGGGCCGCTGTGCATGGGCCCGGGCCACGTCGCCGTGCACGACGAGTGCCGCGGCTGCGGCGTCGGTCAGTGCCGAGCTGTTGCCGCCCGTCTGCACACCGTCGGGGTGGATGGGCTTGAGCCGGGCCAGCACCTCGGGCGGCGACAGCCGCGGATGGGTGTCGTGTTCGGCCCGTGGCGCCTTGCCCTGCAGGCGGATGTGTCGCGGGCGATAGCCTTCCAGTGCGAAGGTCTCGGACTCGACCGGCACGATCTCGCCGGCCAGCCAGCCCGAGGCCTGGGCCTGTACGGCGCGTTCGAAGGATCGTGATGCATGGGCATCGACCTCCTCCCGGGTGATGCCGTAGCGCCGGGCGAGGTTCTCGGCCGTCTGGATCATGTTGATGCCGACGGTGGGGTCGTGCAGCGACTCCCACAGCAGGTCCTTGAACCCCAGCGGGGTGCCGAGGCGGAACCCCTGGCGATGCTCGAAGGCGGCGATCGGGTGGCGTGTCATCGACTCGCTGCCCACCAGCAGGGCCACCCGGGCTGCGCCGCAGCCGATCTGTTCGCCGGCCTGCCGGAACAGCTCGAAGCCGGTGCCGCAGATGCGCTGCACGAGCAGTGCGGGCACCTCCAGCGGCACACCGGCATACAGGCCGATGTGCCGCGGCAGGTAGAAGTGGTCGAAGTCGCTGGGTGCCATGCTGCCGGCCAGCACCGAGTCCACACGGTCCGCTGCCATGCCCGCGCGGGACAGCAGCTCACGGGCCACCTTGATGCCCAGGTCGGTCGCCGAGGCACCGGCCAGGGCGCCGCCGTGATCGACCAGCGGCGTGCGCAGGCCGTCGAGCAGCCACACGTCGTCGAACGACTGGAACAGTCCGCGGCTCATGACCTGGCCACCTTGCCGGCCCGCTTCTCGAGGAAGTCACGCACGCGCTGCTTGGCAGCGTCGTCACCCTGGGCAATCGCCGACATGAGGGATTCGACGAACAGCCCCTCGGCCTGCGGCAGGTCGGCGATGCGCGGCAGCGCCTGCGTGATCGCGAGATTCGACAGCGGCGCGTTGGTGGCGATGCGCTCGGCCAGGGCGAACGCCTTCGCGAGACCCTGGCCGTCGGCCACGAGATAGTTCGACAGGCCGGCGGCCTGCCCTTCCTGGGCGTCGAACACACGGCCGGTCAGCATCATGTCGGTCATCCGCGAGACGCCCATCAGGCGCGTGATGCGTGCCGAGCCGCCGCCACCGACAAAGATGCCGCGCTGGCCTTCCGGCAGGCCGTAGAAGCTGCTCGTTTCGGCCACGCGCAGGTGCGCGGCACTGGCCAGTTCCAGGCCGCCGCCCACCACGGCGCCGTGCAGCACGGCGATCACCGGCACCGGGCCGAACTGGATGCAGTCGAAGGCGGCATGCCAGGCGCGGGAGTGCGTGATGCCTTCGCTCACGCTGCGCTCGGTGACTTCGGCCAGGTCCAGCCCGGCGCAGAAGTGCTCGCCCTGCCCGCTGATCACCGCCACACGGGCCTCGCGCGGGAGATGGAGGAAGGCAGTGTGGATCTGCGCGATCAGCGCGTCGCTGATGGCATTGCGCTTGGCGGGCCGGTTCAGCCGGACATGCACCACGGCGCCGCAGGATTCGACGCGCAGCATCGACAACTGCCCGGCCAGGCCGGACACGGGTTGGAAGTCAGGGGACATGAGGGTCAGTCGAGATGGATGACTCGGGGGTCGCGGGGGGTGGCGTACAGCGCCTGCACGTCGGCGGCGCGGCGCACCAGCACGGCGCGCTGGTTGATGTAGCCCTTGTCGGTGATTTCACCGGCGTCGGCGTTGGGCGGTTCGTCGAGCAGCAGCACACGCGTGACGTTCTGCGAGGAGCCACCGCCCGAGACACGCAGCGTGCCCAGGGCCGCTCGCAACTGCGCGGCCAGCGCCTCGGCGTCGAGTGCACGTGCCTGTGCACTGGGAAAGATCAGTGCACCGACCTCGTCGCGGTCGTGGCCGGTGATGACGGCGTCCTGCGCCAGTGGCGCCAGCGCCGAGACCAGCCTGAGCCGCAAGGTGCCGACCGACACCCAGGTGCCGGTGGTGAGCTTGAAGTCCTCGGCGACACGACCGTTGAACACGACGCCACGTTCGGGCCGCTGCGGGTCGAGCAGATAGCCCGCGTCTCCGATGCGGTAGTAGCCCTCTTCGTCGAAGGCCTGGGCCGTCAGCTCGGGCTCGTTGCGATAGCCGGGGAACACGGCGGTGCCGCGCACGCGCAGCTCGAGCTTGTCGCCGCTGGGCACGAACTTGAGCGCCATCTCGGGCAGCGGCAGCCCGATCACACCGGCCCGGTCCAGGCGCCAGTGGGCGGTGGTGATGGCCGGTGCCGTTTCGGTGGCGCCCCACGACGTGGTGAACCAGACCGGTTCGTCGCGCACGCGGGCCGCCACGGCCTCGAGCCGCGCCCAGGAGGCCTGCGGCAGGGCCGCGCCGGCATAGAACACCATGCGCAGGCGTTCGAAGAACTGGCGCGCCAGGGTGTCGTCGGCCTCCAGGTGCGGCAGCAGCATGTCGAAGCCGCGCGGCACATTGAAGTACAGGTTCGGCCGGACTTCGCGCAGGTTGCGCACGGTGCGCTCGATCAGCCCGGGCATCGGGCGCCCGTCGTCGATGGTGAGGCTGCCACCGTTGCACAGCACGAGGTTCAGGTTGTGGTTGCCGCCGAAGGTGTGGCTCCAGGGCAGCCAGTCGAGGATCACCGGTTTCTCGTGCGCGAGGAAGCGCCAGGTCTGGCGCATCATCTGCTGGTTCGCACACAGCATGCGGTGCGTGTTGATGACCACCTTGGGGCGGCCGGTTGAACCCGAGGTCAGCAGGTACTTGGCGTGATCGTCGGGTTCGATCCTGGCAAAGGCCTGCATCACCGCCGGGGTTTCCTCGGCCCGTCCCAGGGCGTCGAACGACAGGGCCCCCGCGTGCAGCGCCGCGTTGTGCGAAAACACGGCCACGGCCGGGCAGTCGGATGCGGCCAGGGCGGCTCCATACACTGCTGCATCGGACGCATAGACCAGCGCCGGGCGCAGGGCCTGCAGGATGGCGCGGATGCGCGATGGGTCCTGCGTGTGCCGGCTGTAGGCGCTCGAGACCGTGCAGACCGGGCGCCCCACGTGCATGGCCGCCAGCATCAGCACCGCGTGGTCGATGGCGTTGTCGGACAGCACGACGACCGGGGCCTGCGGTTCCAGGTCCAGGTCGAGCAGGCCCTGCGCGACACGTCCGACCCAGGCGCGCAGGCTGCCGTAGTCGAGCCGGCGCCAGCCGCCGTCGGTGCTGCGTTCCGCCAGCGCCAGGGCCTCGGGCGTGTGGCGTGCCCAGTGCTCCAGCCACTCTCCGACGCAGCGGGCGTAGGGGGCCAGCGTGTCAGGCGAGCGCAGCACGAAGCTGCCGTCGGGCCGGGGTTCCATCACCGTGCGTGGGGGCGCCAGGAAGTCAGGGTGATCGAGGCGAGGCGTGTCCATGGTGTCTCCGTCGGCCGGGTCGGCCCGCAGGTCGGGTGCCGGTGCTTCCGTTTTGTCAATGCACATACGTATGTGTATGGAAAGCATCGTAGCCATGACTTGCCTCATAGAAACCCGGGTTTTCACCAGGAGGCATACAGACGTGTATGGATGCATGCTCGACAATCACGATCGTCACGACATCCGAAACGACAACCGCGCCATGTCCGAGCCCACTTCCGCCGCCGGGGCGGCCCCCCGCAGCCGTCGCCGCAGCGACGACCCGCCGCGCCTTTCTCTCACCCCCGACAGCTGGATCGAGGCGGCGACGACCCTGCTGGTCGACAAGGGCATCGACACGGTGCGCGTCGATGTACTGGCCAAGATCCTGGGGGTGACACGCGGCAGCTTCTACTGGCACTTCAAGGACCGGGACGACCTGCTCAAGAGCGTGCTGAAGGCCTGGCGAGACGCCGCCACCGACCAGCTCATCGAGCGCTTCGAGCGCAAGCATGCCGACCCGCGGGTGCTGATCCGGGAGCTGATCTCGCTGCCGTTTCGCGGCCGCTCGGCCGAGCGGGCCGCACGCATCGAGTTGGCGATCCGGGCCTGGGCGCGCCGCGACGAAACTGCCCGTCAGGCGGTGGACGACGTCGATGCGCGGCGCATCTCGTACATCGCACAGTGCTTCTCGTCGCTGGGCTATTCGATCGCCGAGGCCAGGGCGCGAGGTTTTGCGCTCTACGCGTGGGAGGTCGGGGAGTCGGTGCTGGTGCACCAGGGCGCGCCTTCCCAGCGGGCCGAACGCGGCGAGCTGATCGAGCGGATCTTCCTGACCCCGCCCGCCGCCCCCTGATCTCAGGCCAGCGGCACCGGCGGAGGCGGGCTTCCATGCACCATCACGCCGTTGCGCCCGGCCTGCTTGGCGCGGTACATCGCCATGTCGGCGTGGCGCAGCAGCGACTCGGCATCCCGCCCGCCCGAGGGCCACATCGCGATGCCCACCGAGGCGCCGACCTGCACCCGGTGCGTCTCGATCTCGCAGGGCTGGCCGATGGCCTCGATCAGCCGCCAGGCCAGGCTCAGGGCGCGGTCGGCCTGGTCCACGCCCTGCTGCAGCACCGCAAACTCGTCGCCGCCCATGCGGGCGACCACGTCGCCGTCGCGGGCCACTTGCCGCATGCGCGCAGCCACGGCAGCCAGCAGCTTGTCGCCCACCGCGTGGCCATGACGGTCATTGACCGGCTTGAAACCGTCGAGATCAAGGTAGTGCACGGCAAAGCCGGTGCCTGAGTCCGGCGCGGCGCGGGTCGCGGCTTCGAGGCATTCGCGAAAGACGTCGCGGTTGACCAGCGAGGTCAGCCCGTCATGGCGGGCGATGTGGCGGATGCGGTCCTCGTTGCGCTTGCGCTCGGTGATGTCGGTGTAGGTGCGCAGCACACCGCCACCTTCGATGGGCACGCTGTTGACCTCGATCACGCGGCCGTCGGGGCGCATGCGCTCATAGCACTGCGGCTGGTCGAGGATGCCCCCGGCCCGCACGAAGGCCTTGAGGTCTTCCGGGGTGCGGTCGAACTCGCGCGTGGCCCACTGATGCGCGAGCACGTCCTCGAAGTGCGGCTGGGCGGCCATCAGCTCGCGCGGCAGGTCGAGCAGTTCCATGGCCCGGCGGTTGCACACCTCGACGATGCGCTTCGCATTGACCATCATCACGCCCTGTTCCATGCGCTCCAGCGTGGCTTCGAGCAGGGCGGACTTTTCCTTCAGCCTCGCCTCGCTCTCGCGCGCCTGGCGCTCGGCCTGGCGCAGCCGCTCCTGCTGGCGCTTCAGCTCGGTGATGTCGGCCAGCGCATAGGTGCCGGTGCCGTCGGAGTTGGCCTGACCCACCACACGCACCCAGCGGTCCCCGGGCAGTGGCAGCTCGAACGGTGCCCCGGCAAAACGCAGGCGCTCGGTGAGGATGGCCAGGCCCGCCGCCTGCGCGGCCGCATTGCCGTCGTCCTCAGGCACCTTCGCCCAGGCAGCGCGGTAGGCGTCCCGGAACGACAGGCCGATGACGGCCTCGCGACGAGGCAGCCCGTACATCACGACCAGCGGCTGGTTGACCCACAGGATGAGGTGATCGACGGTGCACAGCAGCACGCCTTCGGGCAGGCGGTCAAACAGCTCGGCCTCCAGGGACTGGCGATTCGCCGGGTCCGCGCGCGTGGCGGTGACCGGGGAACTGGCCGACAGCGGGTCGGATTTCCAGGTGCGGATCCGGCCGCCGCCGGGCAGCGGCAGCGAGGCCACCTGCAGACGCAGGCCGCGGTGCTCGAAGACGAACGGGCGAGCCTGCAGGCGGTGCCGGGCCAGGCCTTCCTGGATGTACTGCTCGATCTGGTCCTGTTCGGCGGGGGACAGCCGCACGCTGTAGAAGCGCCGCAGATTGGCTTCGTAGGACTCGCCTACATGGACATGACCATCGTGTTCGGGAAAGAACTTCAGGAAACTGCGATTCCAATGCAGGGCTGCATCGTGCGCGTCGAATGCACACAAGGCGACATCGATGCCGTCCAGCGTCTCGCCGAACGCCTGAATCACGGGAAGGATCCCTGCCATGTTTCCTCCGCCAACGGCAGTGCTGCCATCTTACGGGGATCAGGCCGGGGGCGTCACGCCCCCTCGGAATTCAGTCGACGGTGATCGCTGCCCGGTGGGCCAGCGCCCGGTAGCGAGCCACTTCGGACTGCATCAGCTCGCGCAGGGCGGCCGCCCCCAGCAGCGTGGGCTCCAGGGCCTGGGCGCGCAGGTCCGACTGCACCTGCGGGTCGCGCAGCACCACCGCCAGTTCGCGCTCCAGGCGTTGCAGCACCGCCGGCGGTGTACCGCCCGGCGCGGCCAGGGCGTACCAGGCATCGAACGAGGCCTCGGGCCGCTTCAGTTCGGCCAGCGTCGCCACGCCGGGCAGGAGGCTCGATCGGGTACCCCCCACGATGGCCAGGGCGCGCAACTTGCCGGATCGCAGGTGCGGCGCCGCCGCGGCCACGGTGTCGATGCCCAGGTGGAGTTCACCGCCGATCAGGCCCATCAGCGCGGGGCTGCTGCCCTTGTAGGGAATGTCCTGGAAGCTCACGCCGGCCGACAGGCCCAGCAGGGCCCCGGCCAGGTGGGGCGCCGAGCCCGAGCCGAAGGTGGCGTAGTTCAGCTTGCCGGGCTGGGCGCGTGCGGCTGCGAACAGGTCGTCGAGGGTGCGCAGGCCGGAGCTGGCGGGCACCATCAGCACCAGCGGTGCGCGGGCCACCAGGGCCACCGGCGCCAGGTCGCGCTGAGCGTCGTAGGGCAGGCGCGAGCGCAGTGCCGGATTGACCGTGAACGTGCTCGAACCCGACACCAGCAGCGTGTGCCCGTCCGGGCGAGCCTTGGCCACGGCATCGGTGCCGATCACGGTGGCGGCGCCCGGCTTGTTGTCGATGATCACCGTCTGGCCGAGCCGCTCGCCCAGCTTGCGGCCAAGGGTGCGCGCCACGATGTCGGTCCCGCCGCCCGGGGCAAAGGGCACGACGATGCGCACCGCCTGGGTGGGCCAGGCCTCACTGGGGGCGGGCTGGGCCACGGCGGCACCCAGCGGGGCCAGGAGGCAGAGCAGGAGGCGGGCAATGCGGACGGGTTTCATGGGCGGGCCTTGCAGGAGGGGGGTTCAGTGATCAGTGCCGGGCGGACCAGGGCGCGGCGCCCTCGGTGCCGGCCGATTCGCCAAGGTCCCAGAACAGGCCGGCCATCAGCTGCAGGCCCTCACGCGCCACCGACGCCAGCAGGTGTTCGTTGGGTGCGTGCTGGGCACACGCGGGGTAGGAGTGCGGCACCCATAGCGTCGGCAGGCCCAGCAGGTCGGCAAACACGTCATTGGGCAGCGAGCCGGCCAGGTTGGGCAGGAGGGTGGGGGCCCGGCCGCAACTGCGGGTGATCGAGTCGGCGGCCCAGTCGATCCAGGGGCTGTCCGGGTCCAGGCGTGTCGCGGCGCCTTCAAGCTGCACCTCCACCTGCACCGCACCAAAACCGCGGGCCTGCAGGTGGGTGCGCACGATGTCGGCCAGGTCGCGCCACGGCGTGCCGACCACAAAGCGTAGCTGGCAGTGGGCCTTGGCCTCGGGCGGGATGGCGTTGATCGGGCGATCCACCTGGCCCGAGCCGATGGCCAGCACTTCGAGGGTGTTCCAGGCCATCAGGCGTTCGGCCGCGCTCAGTCCGGGCTCGCCCCAGCCGGCATCCAGCGCGGGGTCGTCTTCTCCGGTGCCGATCTCCACCGCCTGCAGCATCCGTCGCACGCTGGCGGGAATCGGCGGCGGGCGCAGCCCGTCGACCAGCAGGCGTCCCTGCGCATCGACCATCGAGGCCAGCGCATGGGACAGCACGGTGGCCGGGTTGGCCAGCACACCGCCCCAGTTGCCGCAGTGGTAGGCCCGTTCCCGGCATCGCAGGCTCAGGCTGAAGTTGACCGCACCGCGCGAACCGAGGAACAGGGTGGGGCGCCTGGCGTGAATCCGAGGGCCGTCGCTCGCCAGGAACAGGTCCGCACGCAGACGATCGGCATGCGTCTGGCAGAACGCATGCAGCCCCGGCGAGCCGGCCTCCTCGCCCATCTCGATCAGGAAGGTCAGGTTGTAGCCCAGCCGGCCCCGTCGGGCCTGGATCACAGCGGCCAGCGCCGCAAGATTGATCGAATGCTGGCCCTTGTTGTCGGCCGTGCCGCGTCCGTACCAGCGGTCGCCCTCCACCCGCAGCTGCCAGGGGGCCAGCCCCTCGCGCCACCGGCCGACCTGTCCGTTGACAACGTCGCCATGACCATAGCTGAGCACGGTGGGCAGATCCGCGCCCTCGACTCGGCGCGCCACGAGAAATGGGCCGGCTCCCGGCACGGGGTTGTCGATGACCTCGCAGGCAAACCCCAGGCGCCTGAACTGCGGCAGCAGCTCGTCGCGCAGATAGCCTTCCAGTGTGGCCAGCGCCTGGCGAGCGTCGGTGCGGGCGTCGCCGCGGCCGTCGCTTTCGGTCTGCCATGCCACCCTGCGGCGCAGGTCTTCCAGCAGGTCGCCGTTGTCGAAGGCGGCGGCAGCGATCTCGAGGGCATCACGGCGGGTCATGGCAGGGAATTCACAGGGAAATGGCGTTTGGAGGGTTTCACTGTGAGGCGAAACACAGATTGCCGCCAGTAGAGATATGGCAAGCTTGCGTTGCCTTCAGATCAAACCTTGATGTCGGGAGACTGCCGTGCGGGTGTCCTTCTTCAGTACCCAGATGCGCTACTTCGTTGCCGTGGTGCAGTCCGGCTCGGTCAGCCAGGCGGCGCAACGACTGCATGTCGCAGCATCCGCCGTGAGCCGGCAGGTCGGCAAGCTCGAGGACGGCCTGGGCGTCGTGCTGTTCGAGCGGCACCAGCGCGGCATGGTGCCCACCGCGGCCGGCGAGCGGTTGATGTCACACCTGCGCGCCGGCATGGACGACGCCGAGCGGGTGATCGAAGCCCTCCAGGGGCTGGCCGGCGAGGCCGCTCGCCGGGTGCGGCTGGCCTGCACCGAGGGTTTTGCGACGGGTTTCATTCCCGAGGCGGTGACCGGCTTCCGGCAGCTGCAGCCCGGCGTGCAGTTCGAGCTGAACGTGGCTGCGCCGGACGAAGTGAGCCGTCTGCTGCTGCGCGGTGAGGTGGACCTGGCGTTGAAGTACTGTGCCGCGCCGGAGTCCGGGGTGCAGGTGCTGCACGGCACACTGGCGCCGCTGCTGGCCGTCATGTCGCCGGCACACCCGTTGGCGCGCAAGCGCGTCGTGCGCCTGGCCGAGGTGGTGGCCTATCCGCTGGCCGTGGGCAGCCCGGGGGTCACGGCGCGGCAACTGCTGGACCTGGCCTGCAGCATGCAGGGGCTGCACTATCGGGCTTCAGTGGTCAGCAATTTCTCGTCGGCCCTGCTGCCGCTGATGCACGGCGACGACGTGGTGCTGTCAGGCTATCTGAGCGCCGCCCACCTGATCGCCGACGGGCGGGTGGTGGCCGTGCCGTTTGCCGACACGCAGATGCATCAGCGTCGTGCGCAACTGATGTCGCTGCAGCCGCGCGAGGGCCTGTCGGCGATGGTGCAGGCCTTTGCGGGCTTCCTGAGCGGGCGCATCGAGGCTCAAGGCAGGCGCCGGCCGGGCCGGCGCGCTTGAGGGTGTGCCCGGGCGACAGCGATCAGGTGCAGGGAATGATCTTGAACTCGACGCGACGGTCCAGTGCGTCGACGGCGTTGTCGGTGCCGGTGCCCACGATGTTCTGGCGAAAGCCCATGCCCACCGCCTTGGTACGACCCCCCAGCTCTTCCGACTCTGCTGCAAGGCGCTGACGAACGAAGCTGGCTCGCTGGAGGGAGAGGACGTCGTTGGACTGTTCCGAGCCCGTGCTGCTGGTGTGACCGATCACGTTCATGCAGACCTTGGCCTTGGTGGCTTCCCGGGCGATCTGCCTGAGCCACATGTCGTAGGCTCCGCTGATGCGTGTGTCCGACCAGAATTCGGTTCGCCCCGGGTTGAACAGGAACTTCACCCCCAGCTCGTTGTAGGCAATGCCCATCGCGACCACCCGCCCGAATGCCTGTTCTGCCTCGGCCGTGCGCCCAAGCTTCACGTTGGTCAGGTAGATGCCGTTGAGCACGCGCAACTGCTCGCCCGCAGGCGTCGCCAGCGCGCTTCGATACTGCCCCAGCGCTTCCTGGTAACGCTCGGAGTTGTACAGGCTGGTGGCCTCGTTGACGAGGGTCGCCGTGGCAATGCGCTCCAGGTACACGGCATCTGCCTTGGTGCCCGGGGCGGACGCCGTGGTGGCGATGTACCCTTCCACCACGCGGTCCTTGACCAGCAGCACAGGACTGTCGCGATAGTAGGGCAGCGGGTTGTGGTCGATGCCCTGGTCCTGTGCAAGCGCCGAAGACTGCGCCACGACCTGACCCGAGCGCAGATCCGTCAACGCCAGGTTCAGTTTCAGCGCGGACTTCGACCGGCTGCCTGGTACACGGGTCATGGTGCCAGTCAGCAGGTATTGAGCCTTGCCCAGGTTGCTGGACTGGAAGGGCAGGATCTCGATCTGCTCGTACCGTGCTGCCATGTGTGCCGTGGCACGCTTTTCCATGGCCTGGGTCGCCAGTGTCTGCTGGCCGCTGCCAGCATCCAGCATGGGGTCGAGCACCACACCGCGCTTCGCCAGCTTGGATTCCACCTTCGCGAGGAATGCCGGCAGCTTCTGGGTCTGGGCCACGAGGCCGTCGGTGGCCTGGGTGACGGCCTCGTCGAACGGGAGCTCACCGGAGACCGACGTGGCCTGCGGCGTTGCGCAGCCAGCCAGGACCACGAGCACCAACGTCATCAAATGGAAAAGGCATCGTTGATGCCTTGGAAGTGTCGAACTCATTTGCACACCTTCTTCAGGAACTCGGTTTCTTGGGGGGTCAGCGCTTCCAAAGAGGCCTTCTGGAGAATATCACTGCACCTCGCCGCATCCGCGACCGAGGGAGGCCTTGAACTAGGGGGGGATTCGGTCGTTTGCGGCGCAGCAGGCTGCGGTGGACGAACGATGCGATTCCCCGTGGAAGGCGGCTCCGCAGTATGGGCGTCGCGCGCGGCTTCGCGCTGTCTGACCGCAGCGGGTGCTGTCCCCTCAATGGGTGACACGGTGCCGGGTGTCCGCGCCGCCGGGCTGGCGACCGGTGGGGTGGCCGGGGGCGGATCGGATGTGGGCGG
>CBFGPV010000124.1:0-12992 GCA_965650765.1 uncultured Burkholderiales bacterium | reverse complement strand
CTCAAAATCTGCCGGTAGCAATACCGTGCCGGTTCGATTCCGGCTCTCGGCACCACCCCCCTCCATGACACTCAAGGCTTGAGCCGTGCGACCTCGGCCGGACGCACCGGGCCGGGCTTGACCGGCTCCTGAGGCACAGGCCGGGGCCGTTGCCGGATCACCGGGCGCACCACCGTGGTCGGTTGCACCACGACCACGACCGGCCGGGGTTCCGGGCGGTAGTAGATGACCCGCGGATACCGGGGCTCGCGATCGTCGTCGTCGAAATCGCGGTACGAATCGTCGAAGTCGATGTAGCGCCGGTCGTCCGGGTCACTGATCGGGGGCGGCGAACGCTCCTGGAGCTGGGTGCCGCCGGTGCAGGGCGCCTGCTGGAAGGCCTTCTGCCCACTGGGCGTGGGGCATTTGTAGATCTGCGCAGACGCAACCGAGGCGTTCAAGGCAAGAAGGAGTGCGACGACCGTGCGCATGACAGGCTCCGAGGCAGAGGCCTTCATGGTACTGCGATGTGCGAGCGGCTGCACTGCCCGATCGGGCTGTGTCCTACGGACTGACAGCGCCGGCCTACACCGGCCGGGGCCGCTGGCCGACCGTCATGCCGTGCCCGCCTGCCTAGAGTGGATGCATGTCAACGATCCATGGGAGCTGACGATGCACCCTTCCCACGCCCCCCATCATTCGCCTGACCACCCTCCCCACGCACCGCGCCCGCCTGCGCTGGCCCGGGTACTGGCCTGCACGATGCTGGCGACCTTCTGCGTCGCGGCCGTCGAGGGGGCTTGGGCCGCCCCCGACGCCGCCCAGCGCTACCAGGCCGAACGTGCGGCCTGCGAGCGCCTGGGCCCGGTCGATGACCGCCGCGCCTGCCTGCGCGATGCCGGCGCGGCGCTTGACGCAGCCCGCCGTGGCGAACTCGCCAGCGCGGACGCTGCGACGCTGCAACGCAACGCCCGTCTGAGGTGCGACCCGTTGCCCAGCGACCAGCAGGCGGCCTGCCTGGCCCGCATGGACGGTGAAGGCACCATCAGCGGCAGCGTGGAGGCCGGCGGGCTCTACCGCGAGCTGGTGATCGTCGAGACCCTGCCGGTCCCGACGCCGCAGGACGGCGGTGAGCCTCAGTCCGAGACAGCGCGCTGAGGAATCCAGGCCCGCACCACACCGGCAAACCGGCTGCGCAGCCGTGACGACGCTGAGGTGCGGGCCTGCCCCATCAGCTCGCGCGCCACGTCGGCGGGCCGCAGTACGTCCATGTGGGCGTAACCCGCCTGCTGCAGTTCGTGCAGCAGTTCGCTGTCATCGATGAAGCAGCGCCACGGCTCGCCCATTCGGGCATAGCGGCGGGACAGGCCGGCCAGCATCGCGCGCCGCAGCCACGCACGGCGCGGCGGCTGGCTCACATAGTCGAACACCACCACCGAGCCCGGCGCTGCGGCAGTCGCCAGGCGGCGCAAGGTCTGGAAGACGGTCGGGCGGGTCAGATACACAGTCACGCCCAGCCACGAGAACACCGTGGGTTGCTGCGCATCCCAACCCGCCTGCAGCAACGCGGCCATGAAGTCCTCGCGCTCGAAGTCCACCGGAACGAACACGGCGTGCGGCGGCTCGGCCATGCCGGCCTCGGCCAGCAAGCGCCGCTTCCAGCCCTGTGTGGCGGGGTGGTCGAGCTCGAAGACCCGCAGGCCGAGGTCGGCATGCAGTTGCCGGCAGGCCAGCGTGTCGAGGCCGGCGCCCAGCACCACACACTGCCGCACGCCCTGCTGCACGGCCTCGTGCAGGGTGTCGTCGACGATGCGGCTGCGGGCCGCAAGTGGCAGGCGGAATCCCCGCGCCAGCAGGTTCTCCGACCGCCGCGCGCCCTGCGTGAGTTCAGCGGCCATGGCCGGGCCCAGCAGGCGCACGGCCATCGGGTCCTGAAACACGCGCCCGTGATCGATGATCTGGTGCCGCGCGCGGGCCAGGGCGGCCAGCCAGGCCGTCTGGCTGGGGCGATCAGCTTGCATGGGATGCTCCCGTGGTGGATGACGGGCGTACCTTAGGCCCCGCCCCACCCTGTGCCGATGCGGGACATCACGTGCGCGGAATCACGTAGCGGTGCGCGGCGCCAATCTGAAGTCGACCTGCGCCGGCCGGCCGGGCAGCATGAGGCTGGCCGTCGCCGCAGGGGTGCGGGCCACCACGCGGCCTGCACGCACGACCGCCAGACGGGTCGCCCGCAGTCGCAGGGCCTCGACCACGTCGCCCGCCTGCAGCAGCACCAGATCCGCCCGGCCACCGGGGGCGATGCCGTAACCCTCCAGGCCCAGGATGCGTGCGGGTGTGGTGGTGACCGCATCGAAGCACTGGCGCATGGCCTCCTGACCGGTCATCTGGGCCACATGCAGCCCCATGTGGGCCACCTCGAGCATGTCGCCGCTGCCCAGTCCGTACCAGGGGTCCATCACGCAGTCGTGGCCGAAGGCCACGTCCACGCCCGCGGCCAGCAGTTCGGGCACGCGTGTCATGCCGCGTCGCCGGGGGTAGGTGTCATGCCGGCCCTGCAGCGTGATGTTGATCAGCGGGTTCGCAATGGCCGCCACCCCCGACTCGCGCATCAGCGGGATCAGCTTGGACACGTAGTAGTTGTCCATCGAATGCATGGAGGTGAGGTGCGAACCGGCCACCCGACCCTGCAGTCCCAGTCGATGCGTCTGCTGGGCGAGCGTCTCGATATGGCGCGACATCGGATCATCGGACTCGTCGCAATGCATGTCGACCCGCAGGCCGCGCTCGGCCGCCAGCTCGCACAGCAGCCGAACCGACTCGGCGCCATCGGCCATGGTGCGCTCGAAGTGCGGGATGCCGCCAACCACGTCGACGCCCATGTCGAGCGCACGGCGCAGCTGGTCCATCGCACCGGCCGATCGCAGCACACCGTCCTGCGGGAAGGCCACGAGCTGGAGGTCCAGCCAGGGCCTGACGCGCTCACGCACATGCAGCAGGGCCTCGACGGCCAGCAGGCGCGGGTCGCAGATGTCCACGTGCGAACGGATGGCCAGCAGGCCGCGCGCCACCGCCCAGTCGCAGTAGGCCAGCGCGCGCTCCACCAGGGCCTCCTGCGTCAGCAGCGGCTTGAGCTCGCCCCACAGGGCGATGCCCTCGAGCAGCGTGCCGGAGCGGTTGACCCGAGGCATGCCGTAGCTGAGCGTCGAGTCCATGTGGAAATGCGCGTCGACGAACGGTGGCGAGACCAGCTGGCCCTGCGCGTCGATCTCCTCGCCCGCCGTGGCGGCCAGTGCGGGTTCGACCGCCACGATGCGGTCGCCCTGGATGCCGATGTCCTGCCCGGTGCGTCCGTCGGGCAGGGTGCAGCGTCGCACGATGAGGTCGAGCACTAACGCTCTCCTTTGCGGTAGGGTTTCATCAGGGCCTGAGGATACGCGGCGCGCCGGGCCATCACCACCAGCGCCAGGATGGACAAGGCATAGGGAAGCATCAGGTAGACCTGATAGGGCACCGCCCAGTCGGCAAAGCCGCCGTCACCTTGCTGAAGGCGCAATTGCAGTGCGTCGAAGGCGGCGAACAGCAGCGCGCCCAGGAGGGCCTTGCCCGGCCGCCACGAGGCGAACACCACCAGGGCGACACAGATCCAGCCGCGGCCGTTGACCATGTTGATGAAAAACGCATTGAAGGCCGACAAGGTCAGGAACGCACCGGCCACGCCCATCAGCGCGGAGCCCGCGACCACGGCGCCGATGCGCACCGCCGCGACGTTCAGGCCCTGGCCTTCGGCGGCGGCGGGGTTTTCGCCCACCATGCGCACAGCCAGCCCCAGCGGCGTGCGGTACAGCGCATAGCCCACCAGCGGCACCAGCAGCAGCGCGACAAGCGTGAGGGCCGTCTGGGCCCCCAGCACCGGGCCGATCCAGGGCAGCGCGCCCAGCCCGTCCAGCGGCGCAAACGGGGTGATCGTCGGCGGCGTGGACACCTTCGGGAAACTCACCCGGTAGGCAAAGTAAGACAGGCTGGTGGCGAGCATCGTCACGCCCAGGCCGGCCACGTGTTGCGACAGCGCCAGCGGCACCGTCAGCACGGCGTGCAGCAGGCCGAACACCATGCCGGCCGCCGCAGCAGCGAGCACCCCGCCCCACAGGCCCGCGCCCTGGTAGACCGCCAGCCAGCCGACAAACGCCCCGGCAACCATGATGCCCTCGATGCCCAGGTTGAGCACCCCGGCACGTTCGCACAGCAGCACCCCGAGTGTTCCCAGGATCAGCGGGGTGGCCACACGCAGCGCGGCGATCCAGAACGGTGCCGAAGTGATGATGTCGAGGATCTCGCTCATGCCCGCCCCCAGCGCACACGGTAGCGGGTGAACAGTGTGGTCACCAGCATCGACAGCAGCGCCAGCGCCACCATCGTGTCGGCCAGGTAGGTCGGCACACCGATGGCGCGGCTCATGCTGTCGGCGCCCACCAGCACCCCGGCAACGAACACCGAGGCGGCCACCACCCCCAGCGGATGCAGTCCGGCCAGCATGGCGATCACGATGCCGGAATAGCCATACCCAGGCGACATGTCCAGCGTCAGGTAGCTGGTGCGCCCGGCCACTTCGCCCACGCCGGCCAGGCCAGCCAGCGCACCGGACAGCAGCGCCGTGGCCAGCATGACCCGCGGCACGTTGAACCCGGCAAAGGCCGCAGCCTGCGCATTGGCACCGACCGCCCGCATGGCCAGGCCAAAGCGGGTATGGCGGTTCACTGCCCACAGCAATACAGCCAGCACCAGGGCCATCACGAGACCGCTGTGGACCCGCGAACGATCCACCAGCCGCGCGAACTCGAGCTCGGGCTGCATTGCCACGCTTTGCGGCCAGCCCATGGCCAGCGGGTCCTTCATCGGGCCGTCCAGCATCATCGAGACAAACAGCAGCATGATGAAGTTGAGCAGCAGCGTGGTCACCACTTCATCGACGCCCAGCCTGACCTTCAGCCAGGCCGGCCCGAGCAGCAGCGCCGCGCCGGCCGCCGCACCGGCCAGCACCATCAGCACCACCAGCACGCTTGCGGGCAGGCCGACGGCGCCCGACGCATGCTGGCCGCCCACGGCCACGGCGGCGAGTGCGCCCGCGTACAGCTGCCCTTCGGCGCCGATGTTGAACAGCCGCGCGCGAAAGGCCACCGCTGCCGCCAGCCCGGTGAGGATCAGCGGCGTGGCGCGCGTCAGTGTTTCCGACAGCGCAAACCGGCTGCCGAACGCCCCCTCGAAGAGCAGGCCGTAGGCTCGCCCGACCGGTGCACCGGCCCACGCGACGAGCACGGCGGCCAGCACCAGCGTGGCGGCCACGGCCACGAACGGTGCAGCCAGCTGCCATACCCACGAGGGCTGGGCTCGGGCTTCAAGTCGCATCGCGGCCTCCGTGTGCACTCGGCGCGGCGACTTTCGGGCCGCGCGATGGTGCGTCGGCTGGCGACCCGGCTGCCCGGTCCGCGCCGGCCATTGCCAGGCCGATGGCGGTGAGGTTCCAGTCCTGCGTGGGCCGGGCCATGCCGAGCCGCCCCTGGTGGATCACTGCCACCCGGTCGCAAAGCGCGAAGATCTCGTCGAGGTCTTCGGAGATCAGCAGCACCCCGGCCCCGCGAGCCGTTGCATCGATCAGGCATTGATGCACATAGGCCACGGCACCCACGTCCAGCCCCCAGGTGGGCTGGTTGGCCACCACGAGCACCGGCGCGCGCTCGCCGGCCACGGCCAGCGCGCGACCGAGGATGAGCTTTTGCATGTTGCCGCCCGAGAGTGCACGCACCGGCGTGTCGATGCCGCCGCCACGCACGTCGAAGCGGGCGATCAATTCGGCCGCGAACCGCCGGGCAGCACGCTGGCGCACCACCCCCAGCCGCGAGAACGCGGGCGTGGCGAGCCGCTCCGTCACGGCGTTCTCCCAGATCGGCAGGTCGCCCACCACACCCACTGCATGGCGATCTTCAGGGATGCGTGCCACACCCGCCTGCACCCAGGCGCGTGGCCGGGCCGGCAGCACACGGCCCGAGACGGTCACCGTGCCGTCACGCGCCACCATCAGGCCGCTGAGCAGGCTGGCCAGGGTGTCCTGGCCATTGCCGGCCACTCCGGCGATGCCGACGATCTCGCCGGACGCCACGCTCAGGCACACCTCGTGCAAGGCCGCACGTGCCGACGGGCCGTCCACGCTGACCCGATCGAGCTGCAGCACCGGCGCACCGGGCAAACGCCGTTCACGCTGGGGCATGCGCACGCTGCGCCCCACCATCAGCTCGGCCAGCTCGGCCTTGCTGCTGGCGCGCGCGTCAAGCGCCGCCACCAGCCGGCCGGCCCGCAGCACCGCGATGCGGTCCGACACGCGCAGCACTTCGTCCAGCTTGTGGCTGATGAACACCACCGACATGCCCTGCGCCACCAGTTGCGCCAGCGTGGCAAACAGCGACTCGCTCTCCTGCGGCGTCAGCACCGCCGTGGGTTCGTCCAGGATCAGGATGCGTGCACCGCGCACCAGGGCCTTGAGGATCTCCACCCGCTGCCGCTCACCCACCGACAGCGTGCCGACCCGTGCATCGGGGTCGACCTGCAGACCGAAGTCCCGGGCGGCCTGCAGCAGCCGCGCGCGCATCGCCGCCGTGCGCGAGAACGGCTGCCACAGCGGCTCGGTGCCGAGCAGCACGTTGTCGAGCACGCTGAGGTTGTCGGCCAGCGCAAAGTGCTGGTGCACCATGCCGATGCCGGCCGCCAGCGCCGCGTGCGGCTGACCTGGCGGCAGCCGCCGGCCAAAGACCTCGATCTCGCCGGCATCGGCCACATAGTGGCCGAACAGGATGGACACAAGCGTGCTCTTGCCCGCACCGTTTTCTCCCAGCAAGGCCAGCACTTCGCCGGCCGCCAGGTCGAGCGAGATGTCGTCATTGGCCAGCAGGCTGCCGAAGCGCTTGGTGATGCCGCGCAGGCGCAGCACCACGGACGCGGGTGATGGCGCGGCGGGTTGCGCGGCGGGTTGCGCGCCGGTCGAGACCGCTGCGGTCACCGGCTCGACTTGGGTTCGGTGTCGTTCACCTTGACGGTGAACTTGCCGTCCAGGATCGCCTTTTCACGGGCGCGCACCTTGGCCATCAGATCGGCCGGCACCTTGGATTCGAAGGTGCCGAGCGGCGCCAGCTCCGAGCCCTTGTGCTTCATCATCGAATAAGGCCCGTAGTCTTCGGCCGTGAACTTGCCGGCCTTGACCTTGGCGATTGCCGCATCCACGGTGGGCTCCATGTTCCACAGGGCCGAGGCGACCACGGTGTCGGGGTACTTGTCCTGGGTGTTGATGACGTTGCCGATGGCCAGCTTGCCCTTTTCCTTGGCCGCGTCCGACACGCCAAAACGCTCGGCGTACAGCACGTCGGCCCCCTTGTCGATCATCGCAAAGGCGGCCTCCTTGGCCTTGGGCGGATCGAACCATGAGCCGATGAAGCTCACGGTGAACTTCACCTTGGGGTTCACCTCACGGGCGCCCTCCATGAAGGCATGCATCAGGCGGTTGACCTCGGGGATCGGGTAGCCGCCGACCATGCCGATCTGGTTCGTCCTGGTCATGCCGCCGGCGATCATGCCGCTCAGGTAGGCCGGCTCCTGGATGTAGTTGTCGAAGACCGAGAAGTTGGGCGCCTGCGGCTTGCCGGACGACCCCATCAGGAAGGCCGTCTTCGGATAGTCGCGCGCGACCTTGCGGGCTGCGGCCTCCACGCCGAACACCTCGCCGATCACAAGACCATTGCCGGCTTCGGCGTACTGGCGCATCACGCGCTCGTAGTCGGCATTGGCCACGTTCTCCGAGAAGACGTAGTCGATCTCGCCGCGGGCCTTGGCCGCGTTCAGCGCCTTGTGGATGCGCGACACCCATTGCTGCTCGACCGGCACGGTGTAGATGCCGGCCACCTTGAGTCGCGCCTGGCCATGGGCAGGCACGGCCAGCAGGCTCGAACAGGCGGCAAGCGCCAGGCCGGCGCTCAGCAGGGTACGACGGGCAGAAGAGGTCATCGGGGATCCTTTCGGTGGCGGTGTGTGGTGTCGTCGGGGTTGTCGAACTTGCAGGGCGCAAGAAGCGTACCCAGCTCACGGGCTGCGCGGCAGCGGTGGCAACCCGCAGCCGCGCAGCACGAAGCCGAGCACGTGATCGGTGGCCCGTTCGAGCTGGGCCTCGTCCAGTTGGGGCGTGCCCAGCACGGCACAGACCTGCGCCTCGAAATCGGCATAGGTCTGCGTGGCCGCCCAGATGGTGAAGAACAGGTGGGTGCTGTCGACCGGGGCCATGCGGCCCTGGGCCACCCAGGTCTCGATGACGGCCGCCTTGTCGGCCACGAGCGCACGCAGTTCGGTGCGCAGGGTCTGGCCGATCTCCTGGGCGCCGTGCAGCAGTTCGTTGGCAAAGGTGCGCGAGGCATCGGGGCGCTGCGCCGTCCAGCGCATCTTGGCTCGCACATAGTGGGCCAGCGCCTCGCGGGGGTCGGCCTCGGGCGTGATGCGGTCGGTGTCGGCCAGCCACAGCGACAGGATGTTGTGCAGCACCGCGCGGTACAGCGCCTGCTTGCTGCGGAAGTAGTAGTGCAGATTGGCCTTGGGCAGCCCGGCGCGCGCTGCGATCTCGGCCATCGTCGCGCCACCGAACCCGGCACGCGCGAACACGGTCTCGGCCGCGCTCAGGATGGCCGCCTCGTGGGCCTGACGGATTCGCCCCTTGGCCGAGGCCGACTCGCCGTCACCGCCGCCCCGCTCGTGCACGGCACCCGCCGCGCCGCGCCGGGCGGTGCGAGGAGCATCGGGAGGGCACACGACCGCGACCATGTGCAAGCGGCCTACTTCGTCCCGAAGATCCGGTCACCGGCATCGCCCAGGCCCGGCACGATGTAGCCGTGTTCATTGAGCCGCTCGTCGATGGCCGCCAGCGTGATCGGCACATCGGGGTGGGCTTCGGTCACGGCCTTGATGCCTTCGGGCGAGGCCAGCAGGTTCACCAGCTTCAGGCTGGTCACGCCCACTTCCTTCAGGCGGCTGAGCGCCGCGATGGCCGAGTTGCCGGTGGCCAGCATCGGATCAACCACGATCACCAGGCGGTCGCGGATGTCCTCGGGCACCTTGAAGTAGTACTCGACCGGCTCCAGGGTTTCCGGGTCGCGGTACAGGCCGATGTGCCCCACGCGCGCGCCGGGCAGCAGGTCGATCATGCCGTCGAGCATGCCGTTGCCGGCCCGCAGGATCGACACCAGGCACAGCTTCTTGCCGCTGATCACCGGCGACTGGCAGGTGGCCACCGGTGTCTTGATCGTGATGAGTTCGGTGGGCAGGTCGCGCGTGACCTCGTAGGCAAGCATCGAGGCGATCTCGCGCACCAGCCGGCGGAAGTTGTCGGTGGTAGTCTCCTCGCTGCGCACATAGGTGAGCTTGTGCTGCAGCAGCGGATGATTCACGACATGGGGGGCAGTCGTCATGGCTGGCTCCTGTGGATAAAGACTCAGAACACGGTGCCGTCACTGATCAGGTGCACCGGCGCCGCGCCGCCCGGCCTGCGTTCGGCTGCAATGCGCCGCCCGGCCGCCCAGGTGCCGCCTTCGAGCACACGCGCGAGCGGGAACTGCGCTTCGCTCAGGCCCAGGCGGCGGCGCACCGCGTCGGCCAGGCGGTCCAGCGCGATGACCGTCACGGCCCGCCACTCGACGACCTCCTCGCTGTCGACCGTCAGCTCGCGCTGGTGGAACGATGCATCGCGCGCGCGCAGCAGCCCCATGTCGAGCAGCAGCCCGCCGTTGCGGTACTCCGGCAGGCCGGTCAGCACCTCCAGCCCGGTGACCTGCAGGCCGGCATCCTCGAGGGGTTCGAGCAGCGAATAGGTCAGCCACTGCGTGAGCTTGTGGAAGGGCACCAGCCCGTCGACGGTGGCCGGATGGCACCAGCAGTCACCCAGCGACACGCCCTGCATCGTCATCCGCCCCGGCCACACCGGACCCAGCGCACGCAACAGGGTTGCCAGCACCAGCCCGGCCTCGACACGGCCATCGCGCGAATGCGCCAGCAGAAAGTCGAGCAGATGCCCCAGCCGCCCCTGCACGCCAAACACGGCAGGTGTGGCGTGCACCACCTCACCCAGGCGGCGCAGCAGCGCGGCACGCCCTTCCAGCCCGATCAAGGGGTTGTCGGGGCCGACCTGGAAGGCCTCGGCCAGGTGAGCGGACGTGATGCGGGCCAGTGCGGCCGCCTCGCTGCGCAGCGGATGCTCCGCATGCGCAGACAGCGCGCCGGACTCGAACAGGTCGAAGCTCGCCACGCCCAGGCCTTCTGATCGAGCCAGCGTCATGCCGCGCGCTTCGTCGACGTAGCGCCAGTCGGCACCGGCACCGGCGTCGAGCAGCACGCTGGGGATGACCAGGTCGATGCGCACCCGGGCGCGTTCCTGCGCATCGGCGTCCAGCCGCGCACGGTGCGACAGGTCGGCCCAGCGGTCGACACCGCCCGCCTCGAAATGGCGCCAGCGGCTGTGGTAAGGCACGGCCAGATCGGGGTAGCGCTGGCGGATCGTGTCGCACACATAGGCTGCGGTGGCTTCCAGCTGGTCCTCTTGCCAGATGAAGTGCACCGAGCGGCCGGACTCCACATGCGCCATCACCTGCGTGCAGTGGGACCGCACCGCCTCGGCGGTCAGCAAGGCCGCCGCAGGATGGCCTTCCGGCACCGGCGTGTGCCAGCCCGGCCCGTGGGCCAGCGTGAACGGGGTGTGACTCATCGCGCGATCCTGGGTTGGATGGGCAATCGCGGGCCGGCCAGCGGGCCGCACCGCAGCGTCGATGCATGCCTGCTCATTCTTCCAGCCCCCGCCCCTTGGGCACGGCCAGCTCGGCCGCATCGGGCGTGTAGGTCGAGAAGTAGCCGGCCGCCTTCTTGGCATCCATCTCGACCCGGGCATCGGCCGGGATCAGCTCATCCGGAATGGGCACACGCTCGACCACTTCGATGCCGGCCGCCGTGAGCGCACCGTGTTTCATGTTGCTCATCGACGCCCAGCGGTCGATGCGTGTCACGCCCAGCCAGTGGAAGACGTCCGGCGTCAGCTCCTGGAAGCGCATGTCCTGCACGCCGGCAACACACTCGGTGCGCTCGAAGTAGGTTTCGGCGCGGTCCCCGCCTTCCTGGCGCTTGCGGGCGTTGTAGACCAGGAACTTGGTCACCTCGCCCAGCGCACGTCCTTCCTTGCGGTTGTAGACCACCAGACCCACACCGCCTTGCTGCGCCATCTCGATGCACACCTCGATGCCGTGGGCCAGGTAGGGGCGGCAGGTGCAGATGTCCGACCCGAACACGTCCGACCCGTTGCATTCGTCGTGCAGGCGGCAGGCGATGCGGGTCTCGGGGCGGCCGAGCTGGCTGACGTCGCCGAACATGTAGAGCGTCATGCCCCCGATGGGCGGCAGGAAGACCTTGAGGTCGGGGCGCGTGACGAGTTCGGGAAACATGCCTGCGGTCTGCTCGAACAGGCTGCGCCGCAGCGCGCTTTCCTTGATGCCGAATCGGCGCGCCAGGCCGGGCAGGTACCACACCGGATCGATCGCGGCCTTGGTGACCCGCACGTCGCCGTTGGCCGCCAGGATCTCGCCGTCGGGGCGCAGCCGGCCCGCGTCGATGGCGGCCTTCAGCTCGGGCATGTTGATGTGCGCCCGCGTGATCGCGATGGTCGGGCGGATGTCGAAACCGGCCGCGATGCGATCGGCAAAGGCCGTGGACACCATGTGGCCCCAGGGGTCGAGCGACACGATGCGGTCCGGATCGGCCCACTGCGGATGCGGGCCGATCGGCACCGCCGGCGCGGTGTTGGTCAGGTCGGGGCGGTGGTCGCGCTGCAGCGTGCCCGAGGCCACGGCCAGGGCCCGGTACACCGCATAGGCGCCGGAATGCGATCCGATCACGTTGCGATGCGCCGCATTGGTGAGGCTGGCCACCAGGGGGCCCCGCTCGACCGCGCTGGGCGCACCCCAGTGGATGTCGAGCGACGCCGCGTCACGACGGGGATGCGAGGTCAGGACGATATGGGCAGACATGCAGCTCCTCCAGACCAGCCACAGGCGGCCCCGCGGGCGACGAACCTGACCGGATGGTCAACTTTGATCCGGTCAAGCGAAATGTGTGCCAGAAAAAACCCTAGGCTTCATCGGACAGGCCGATGGGCCGGTGACGGGCCGGGCCGGCTATGATCCCTGCGACCCCTGCCCGCGGCGCCCCGGCCCGCTGGCCGACCCCGAAGCATGCGACCCCTGAGCGAGCGACCCCAGCGCAATGCCCCCACTGCCCCCCACCGTCAAGATCCTCATGCTCACCAACGTCGCGGCCTTCTGCCTGGACGTGGTGCTCAACCTCCTGCTGACGCGATGGTTCGCCCTGTGGCCGCTGGGCTCGGGCTTCATGCCCTGGCAGGTGGTGACGTACGCCTTCCTGCACGGGGGCATCGGCCACCTGTTCTTCAACATGCTGGGGCTCTGGATGTTCGGCAGTGAACTCGAGCGCATTTGGGGCCAGCGCCGCTTCGTGCAGCTTTATGTCGCCAGCGTCCTGGCCGCGGCCGCCCTGCAGCTGCTCGTCACCTGGCTGGCAGGCGCACAGTTCCCGACGGTGGGTGCCTCGGGCGGCCTGTTCGGCCTGCTGCTCGCCTACGGCATGCTGTTTCCCAACCGGATCATCATTCCGCTGTTCCCGCCGATTCCGATGAAGGCCAAGTATCTCGTGGCCATCTACGGTGCGCTCGAACTCTTCTTCGGTGTCACCGGCACCGCCTCAGGCGTGGCGCATTTCGCCCACCTGGGCGGCATGCTGGGCGGTTTCCTGATGATCCGCTACTGGCGGGGGCAGGCACCGTTCGGCGGGCGGCGCCGGTTCTGACGACCAGCCCGGGCCAAGGTGCCGACGCGCCCCCGCAAACCGGGGGGCCGGCAATCCCCTCACGCACTCAGGGATAGCGGAAA
>CBFGPV010000123.1:0-13011 GCA_965650765.1 uncultured Burkholderiales bacterium | reverse complement strand
GATCGATCCCGCCCGCCCCCCTTGTTTCATACAGGAGCCCCCCGTGAACATTCCCCGCTGGCAAGGTGTCTTTCCCGCCGTCACCACCAAGTTCCATCCCGACGAAAGCATCGACGCCGAAGGCACGGCCCGGCACATCGATTTCCAGATCCGCAACGGCATCCACGGCCTCGTGACCTGCGGGTCGCTGGGCGAGGCCAGCACGCTGTCGCTCGAGGAGAAGGTCGAGGTGGCCCGCATCGCGGTGGAGACGGCGAACGGCCGCATCCCGGTGCTGGCCAATGTGTCCGAAACCCGCACGCGGGAGGCCCTGCGCTACATCGACGCGGCCAACCGGGTGGGTGTGGCCGGCTTCATGGTGATGCCCTCGGTGATCTACGTGGCCGATGCACGCGAGGCCATGCTCAATGTGCGCACGATGGCCGAGGCCGCGCAGAAGCCGATCATGGTCTACAACAACCCGGTGGCCTACCGGGTGGACCTCAAGCCCGAGCACATGCTGGAGCTGGCCGATTGCCCCTGGATCACCGCGATCAAGGAAAGCACCGACAACATCCGCCGCATCACCGACCTGCGCAACACGGTGGGGGATCGCTACCAGCTTTTCATCGGTGTGGACGACCTGGCCTACGAGGCGCTGGCGCTGGGTGCCGACGGCCTGTTGGCCGGTGTGGGCTGCGCCTTCCCGCGTGAGACGGTGGCGCTGTACGAGCTGATGAAGGCCGGGGACTTTGCGCGTGCGCTCAAGCTGTACCAGTGGATGACGCCGATGCTGCACCTGGACGTATCGACCAAGCTGGTGCAGAACCTCAAGCTGATCGACGCGCTGGTGGGTGTGGGCACCGAACATGTGCGCCGCCCGCGCCTGCCGCTGATCGGTGCCGAGCGCGAGCATGTCGAGGCCGTGGTGCGCAAGGCGCTGGCCACGCGCCCGGCCGAGTTCCGCTCGGTGGACTGAGCCGCGCGGCAGCCCTGCCAACGGACGAACCACCCGGTCATGCCCACCGTTCCCGCACCCCGCCGCCCGATCACCCGGGCCGTGCTGCGCCTGTCCGGCGCGGTGATCCAGGTCGAGCGCCTGGTGTTGATGGGCCTGCTGGCCTGGTTGCTGCTGCTGATCCTGCTCAATGTGGTGACGCGCTATGCCGGCGTGCCGCTTTACTGGGTGGATGAGGCGGCGGTGTATTCGGTCGTCTGGCTCACCTTCGTGGGCGCCAGTGCCATGACCCGGCTGCGCATGGACTTTGCCGTCACGCTGCTGACCGACAAGCTCGGCCCGCGCAGCGCCCGGCGGGTGCGCTGCGCCGCCACGGCAAGCGTGCTGGGTTTTGGTCTGGCGCTGGTGGCGATGTGTTGGCTCTGGATGGACCCGGTGGGCATCGCCCGCCATGGCTTCGATGCACGCGAGTACGCCGCGCAGAGCTTCAACTTCCTCTACACCGAACGTACGCAGACGCTGAACTGGCCCACCTGGGTGGTGCAGCTCATCCTGCCCATCTTTGCACTGACCTTTTCGCTGCATGCGCTGGCCAACCTGCTCGAGGACCTGGGCCGCCTGCCGCGCGAGACGATCCCGGGCTTCCCGCAGGGCCAGGCCGACGCGGTGAACTGAGAGGCTGAGGCGACCCCATGTTCACCACCCTGTTTTTCATCGTCGCGATGCTGGTCGGGGTGCCCATCGGCGTGTGCCTGTGCCTGGCCGGTGTGGTCTATGTGTTCAGCACCGGCAACACGGTGCTGTTCCAGTCGTTTGCGCTGCAGATGTTCTCGGGCGTGGACAGCTACGGCCTGATCGCGATCCCGCTGTTCATCCTGATCGGCGAGATCATGAACAGCGGCGGCATCACACGCCGGCTCGTCGAGATGGCGATGGCCTTCGTGGGCGCGGTGCGTGGCGGGCTGGCCTACGTCAACATCCTGGCCAACATGATGGTGGCGTCCATCGTCGGGTCGGCCACCGCCCAGGTGGCGATCATGTCGCAGGTCATGGTGCCCCAGATGGAGCGCCAGGGCTACGACAAGACCTTTGCCGCAGGCATCACCGTCTACGGCGGCATGCTCGGCCCGATCATCCCGCCGTCGGTGATGTTCGTGGTCTACAGCGTCATGGCGCAGGTGGCGGTGGGCGACATGCTGCTGGCCGGCCTGTTGCCGGGTGTGCTGCTGACGCTGCTGTTTTTTGTCGTGATCGCCTGCATGGGCTGGGTCTACCACTACCCGCGCAGCGAGCGCCGCAGCCTGCGCGAACGCGCGGTCACGGTGCTCAAGGCCTCGCCCACGCTGCTGATCCCGGTGGTGATCGTGGGCTCGATCTTCGGTGGTGTGGCCAACCCGACCGAAGCGGCGGCGGTGGGGGCCCTCACCGCCGCGCTGATCGGCCGCTACGTGACGCGCGAGTTCTCGTTCTCACGGCTGCCCGAGATCCTGCTGCGCGCGGCCCTGTACTCGGCCATCGTGCTGTTCCTGGTGGCCGCCGCGGCGGTGTTCTCATGGCTGCTGATCTACGGCAAGGTGCCGCAGGCCGCCGCCGCCTGGATCCAGTCGGTTGCGCGCGACCCGGTCAGCTTCCTGCTGCTGGTCAACCTGATCCTGCTGGTGATCGGCACGGTGATCGACGGCATCCCGGGGCTGATCATGACCGTGCCCATCCTGCTGCCGATCGCCACCGAGGTCTATGGCATCGACCCCCGCCATTTCGGTGTGGTGGTGGTCGTCAACCTGGTGCTCGGACTGATGTCGCCACCGGTAGGCCTGAGCTTTTTCGTGGCGTCGGCCGTCACGGGGGCCAAGCCCGGAAAGATGTTCCTCGTCACGCTGCCGTTTTTCATCATCTGCTGCGTGGCCCTTGTGCTCTTGTCGATCTTTCCGGGGCTGTCGCTGGCCCTGCTGAAGTAGATCGACCCGCCTTGTCCCCCCCCAACTGGAGCTCGCACCATGACCCTGTCACGTCGTCAGTTCGTCCAAGCCGCCGGTGCTTCGCTGGCCGCACCGGCCTTTTTCATCGGCACAGCGCATGCTCAGGCCGCGCGCGAGTTCCGCCTGGGCCTGATCACGCCGGCCGGGCACTCCTGGAACCGCGCCGCGCTGCAGTTCGGCGAGGCCTTGAAGAAGGAATCGGGCGGACGCCTGAGCGTCAGCGTGTTCCACTCCGGCCAGCTCGGCAACGAGCCGGCGATGATGCAGCAGCTGCAGTCCGGTGCGCTGGACATGGGCTGGATCCAGGCCGCCGAACTGGGCTCGCGGGTGTCCAGCGTGGCGGCGATCAATGCGCCCTATCTGGTGCGCTCGACCGCCCAGGTGGCCCGGCTGGCGCGCCACCCCGCGGCACTGAAGCTGCTCGAGGCGCTGCCGCGCGAGACGGGCACCATCGGCCTGGGCTGGGGCATCACCGGCATGCGGTCGGTGTTTTCCACCCGCGACATCAACGGCGTGGCCGACCTCAAGGGCATGAAGCTGCGCATCAACCCCACGCCGGTCTACCGTGATTTCTACCAGGCCCTGGGCGCAGCGCCCACGCCGATTCCCACGCCGGCGGTGTTTGACGCCATGGCCAACGGCCAGGTCGACGGGCTGGAGGCCGACATCGAGTTCTCGTGGAATCAGCGTTTCGACAAGGTCTCGAAGGTGATGCTGCAGATGAATGCACTGTTCATGCCGTTCGCCCCGCTGGTCTCCGGCCGAGTGTGGCAAGGCCTGCCCGACAAGGACAAGGAGATGATCCGCGGCCTGGTGCGCCAGTCGCTCGACGCCCAGATCGAGGACATCGTGACCACCGAGCAGGGCCTGATCGAGAAGTTCAAGGCGGCACCGATCCCGATCCGCACCGAGCCGGGACTGAAGAACGAAGGCATCATCAAGGCTTTCGACGACCTGTGGCTGCCCAAGGCACCGCAGATCGCCGAGCTGCGCAAGGTCGGGGCCACGCTCTGACCGTTCCCTCAGGAGGTTCGTGATGCACCGCATCCAGATCATCGACTCGCATACCGGCGGCGAGCCCACGCGCCTGGTGGTGTCAGGCTTTCCCGATCTGGGCGGTGGCAGCCTGGCCGCACAGCGCGACCGGCTGGTGCGCGAGCACGATGCCTGGCGCCGCGCCACGGTGCTCGAACCGCGCGGCAACGACGTGATCGTCGGCGCGCTGCTGTGCGAGCCGGTCTCGCCCGGGGCCGCGGCCGGCGTGATCTTCTTCAACAACACCGGCACCCTCGGCATGTGCGGGCACGGCACGATGGGGCTGATCGTCACGCTGGCGCACATGGGCCGCATCGGTGCCGGCACGCACCTGATCGACACGCCGGTGGGGCCGGTGCAGGCCACGCTGCACGACGACGGCTCGGTCAGCGTGCGCAACGTGCCCTCGTTCCGGCACCGCGCGCAGGTGGCCGTCGAGCTGCCCGGGCGCGGCGTGGTGCACGGCGACGTCGCCTGGGGCGGCAACTGGTTCTTCCTCGTCAGCGACCACGGCCTGCGTGTGGCCGGCGACAACCTGGCCGCACTGACCGAGTTTGCGTCGGCGCTGCGGCGCGCGCTGCCGGCACAGGGCATCACCGGCACGGACGGGGCCGAGATCGACCACATCGAACTGTTTGGCGACGACCCGGACGGGGCCGACAGCCGCAGCTTCGTGCTGTGCCCGGGGCTCGCCTATGACCGCTCCCCGTGCGGCACCGGCACCAGCGCCAAGCTCGCCTGCCTCGCGGCCGACGGCAAGCTTGCGCCGGGCGCCGTGTGGCGCCAGGCCAGCGTGATCGGCAGCGTGTTCGAGGCGAGTTACGTCCGCCAGGGCGAACACATCGTGCCCACCCTGCGCGGGCGGGCCCATGTGTGTGCCGAGGCCACGCTGCTGGTCGATCCGGCCGATCCCTTCGCCTGGGGCATCGCGCCCTGACGCGCGGGCCTTTCCTTTGGACGCAGACCTCATCGTCATCGGCGGCGGCATCGTGGCAGCGGCCTGCGCGTCGGCCCTGGCACGGCGTGGGCTGCAGGTGCTGGTGATCGATGCCGGCAGGCCGGGGGCCACCGCGGCCGGCATGGGCCACCTGGTCGTGATGGACGACAACCCCGCCGAACTGGCGCTGTCGGCCTGGTCGCTGGACCTGTGGCGCCAGCATGCGCCGCTGCTGCCGGCGGCCTGCGCCTGGCGTGAGGTCGGCACGCTGTGGATTGCCGCCGACGACGAAGAGATGGACGGCGCGCGCGACAAGCTCGCCCGCCTGGCCCAGGCCGGTGTGGCGGGCAGCCTGCTCGGTGCGGCCGAGCTGGCGCGGGCCGAACCCGCATTGCGCCCCGGGCTGGCCGGTGCGCTGCGGGTGCCGGGCGACGCCATCGTCTATGCGCCAGCCGTGGCACAGGCCTGGCTGCGCAGCCCGGGCATCCGTGTCGAGCGGGCCGAGGCCACCGCGGTGACCAGCGGGCGGGTGCAGCTCGCTGACCGCAGCGTGCGGCGTGCCGCTGCCGTGCTGGTGGCCAACGGCCTGGAGGCTCGAGCCCTGTGTCCGGGGCTGCCGCTGCGTGCCAAGAAGGGCCAGCTGCTGATCACCGATCGTTACCCCGGCACGGTGCACCACCAACTGGTCGAGCTGGGCTATGTGCGCCGCGCGCACCAGAGCGACGGCGCCTCGGTGGCGTTCAACCTTCAGCCGCGCCCGACCGGGCAGTTGCTGCTGGGGTCCTCACGCGAGTTCGACACGGAAAATCTCGACATCGACACCCCCATGCTGGCGCGCATGCTCACGCGGGCGCTCGACTATGTGCCTGCGCTGGCCGGCCTGCAGGCCATCCGCTGCTGGGCCGGTCTGCGTGCAGCCACCCCGGACGGTCAACCGCTGCTGGGGCGCCATCCGCAACAGCGCGGTGTGTGGCTGGCCACCGGCCATGAAGGCTTGGGGGTGACCACCGCCACGGCCAGCGGCGAGCTGATGGCGGCCATGATCACCGGCGAACCCGCACCGATCGACCCCCGGCCCTATGAGCCGGCACGTTTCATGGCGGCGGCATGAGCGCCATCGTGCCTCGCCCGCCGCCGCAAGCCGTGAGCTTCATGCTCGATGGCCGGCAGGTCAGCGCACCGCGCGGCGTGAGCCTGGCGGCCGCGTTGAGACATGCCGATCCGCAGGGGCTGGCCATCACCCGCCTTTCCGTGACGGGACAGGCCCGCTCGGCGCTGTGCGGCATGGGCGTGTGCCACGAATGCCGCGTCTGGGTCGACGGGCGACGCGTGCTGGCCTGCCAGACACCCTGCACCGACGGCATGCGCGTGGAGACGACACCATGACGCCGATGGAAGCAGAGCGTTGCGATCTGCTCATCGTCGGCGCCGGGCCGGCCGGGCTGGCTGCGGCTGCGGCCGCTGCACCTGGCGGCCAGCGCATCGTGCTGATCGACGACAACCCCGCCCCGGGCGGGCAGATCTGGCGCGACGGCCCGGGTGCGCGGCTGCCGGCGTCGGCCCGCACCCTGCGCGCCGCCGTGGGCCGCTGCGCCAACGTGGCGCTGTGGACCGGCACCCGGGTGCTGGCGGCAACGGCCAGCGACGAGTTGCTGCTGGAACAGCCGCACCGCAGCGTGCGCCTGCGCTGGGGCCGGCTGATCCTGTGCACCGGTGCACGCGAGCTGCTGCTGCCCTTTCCGGGCTGGACCCTGCCTGGCGTGAGCGGCGCGGGCGGGCTGCAGGCGCTGATCAAGGCGGGCTGGCCCGTGGCCGGCGAACGGGTGGTGGTGGCCGGCAGCGGCCCGCTGCTGCTGGCGGCGGCATCGACCGCAGCACAAGCCGGTGCCAAGGTGGTCGGGCTGATCGAGCAGGCGCCGGCATGGCCGCTTGCCCGTCTGGCGCTGTCGCTGGTGCGCTGGCCTGAAAAGCTCGTCCAGGCCGCGACGCTGCTGCCGCGCCACTACCGCAGCGGTGCGGTGGTGACGGCCGCGCTGGGCGCACAGCGGGTCGAAGCCGTGCAGGTGCGACAGGGCGTCCAGCCGCAGGCGCCGACCCTCACGCTGGACTGCGATCGCCTGGCCTGCGGTTACGGCCTGGTGCCCAACATCCAGCTCGGGCAACTGCTCGGCTGTGCGCTGGACCCCGGCACCGGCCACGGCCCGGCGCTGCGCGTCGATGCGCTGCAGGCCACGTCGCTGGCCGCGGTGTGGGCCGCGGGTGAATGCACCGGTGTCGGCGGCAGTGAACTCGCCCGGGTCGAAGGCACGATTGCCGGCCTGGCTGCCAGCGGACAGATCGATGCCGCCCGCCCATGGCGGCGCCGGCGCGAGCGGTGGCAGGCCTTTGCCGCACGCATCGAACAGACCTTTGCGCTGGGGCCGGCCGTTGCGGGCCTGCCGCAGCCGGACACCCTGGTGTGCCGCTGCGAGGACGTGGCCTGGCGCGAGTTGCAGCCGCATGACGGCTGGACCGAGGCCAAGCTCCAGACGCGCTGCGGCATGGGCGCCTGCCAGGGCCGGGTGTGCGGTGCCGCGCTGCAGGTGCTCAAGGGCTGGTCACCGCCCGCGCCCCGGGTGCCCCTGGTGCCGGCCCCGATCGGCAGCCTGGCGGGCGCCGGGTGGGACAATGCATTGCCCGGCGACCCCGGGTGCGGCAGCGGATCTGCCGCGATCGATCAGGGCCCTCCCACATGAGACACACCGTTGCCACCGACCCGGCCGGCATCCAGACACCGGCGCCAGCGCTGCCCGTGGTGAAGCCCGCGCCGGCCGGCACCCCCAAGCGCCGGGCCGCCGACATCGCCTACGACACCATCGAGGGCATGATCGCCACGCTGCAGCTCCAGCCCGGCAGTCCGGTTGTCGAAGGCGAGATCGTCGAGCGCACCGGGCTGGGTCGCACCCCCGTGCGCGAGGCCCTGCTGCGGATGATCTCGATCGGCCTGATCGAGCAGCAACCGCGGCGTGGCCTGCTGGTGTCGCACATCGACCTGGCCGACCACCTGGACGTCATCCAGACCCGCCGGGTGCTCGAATGCCTGATCGCCCGCTGTTCGGCACGGCGTGCCACGGCCGCCCAGCGCAAGGAGATCGTGCGCTGCGCCGACAAGATGCTGAAGGCTGCCGCCCGGGGCCACCTGGGTGACTACATGCTGGCCGACCATGACCTCGACCAGGTCAACCATCAGGCCAGCCAGAACAAGTCGGCCGTGAAGGCCGTGGTGCCGCTGATCGTGCAGTGCCGGCGCTTCTGGTATGCCTATCAGCACGAGGGCGAGATCTCCGAGGGCGCGCGTGCCCACATGGTGCTGGCCGAGGGCATCGCCTCGGGCGACGAGGCCGCCGCCGTGGCCGGTGCCAACCAGTTGCTGGACTACCTTGAGCGGTTTGCCCGCCGGGTGATCGACAACTGAGCCGACCGGCACGGCGCACGGCACGTCGGGTTACCAAAAACACCGCGCCTTGCCACCGGTTTCTGACAAAAGGCTGACACCTGCTGGCCTGGCGGGCTAAGATGCGCCGACCCCGGGCTGTCATCGTGCGGCCTGCCGCATGTGTCCCGAGGGTGCCATCAAGAGGGGAGACAACATGCAGTCACTGCAGATCCTGCACCTCGAGGACGACGCCCTGGATGCCGAACTGGTGCACCGGGAGATCGAACGCCTGAACCTCAGGCCGGTCTGGCACAAGGTGGGCAGCGCCGACGAATACTTCGAGGCGTTGCAACGCACCCATTTCGACGCCATCCTCTCGGACAACCGGGTGCCTGGCATCGACGGTCTTGATGCGCTGCAGGCCGCGCGCCAGCGCCGCCCCGGCATACCTTTCGTGTTCGTCAGCGGCAATGCCGATCCGCGCTGGGCTGAACACTGCATCGAGGCCGGTGCGACCGACTACGTCCCCAAGGACGAGCTCTGGCGCCTGCCCAGTGCGCTGATGCGTGTGCAGGCGGCCCGCGACCATGAGCGACTGGAAGCTCTGACGCGCGGTCGTGGTGTGCTCGTCGACGCGGTGCGCCAACTGTCGCTGGCACGCACCACCGCGGCGATTGTCGACATCGTTCGCGTTGCGGCCCGCGAGCTCAATCAGGCCGACGGTGCCACCTTCGTGATGCGTGACGGTGAGCACTGCCACTACATCGACGAAGACGCGATCGAGCCGCTGTGGAAAGGCCTGCGTTTTCCGCTGCGCAACTGCATCAGCGGCTGGGCCATGCTGAACCGCCGCGCCGCCGTCATCCCGGACATCTACGCCGACGCCCGCATTCCGCACGATGCCTATCGGCCCACCTTCGTGAAAAGCCTGGTGATGGTGCCCATCCGCGGCGAGTCGCCAATCGGCGCGATCGGCAACTACTGGGCCACGCCGCACGAGGCCTCGGCGGACGAGGTCGAGCTCATCCAGGCCCTGGCCGACTCCACCTCGCTGGCCTTCGAGAATGTCGCCCTCTATCAGGACCTGGAGCGCCGCGTGCAGCTGCGCACCGCCGAACTGCAGGAAGCCAACAAGGAACTCGAGGCCTTCAGCTATTCGGTGTCGCACGACCTGCGTGCCCCGCTGCGTGCAGTGCAGGGTTATGCCGACCTGCTGGCCACCGAGGCCGCGCCGGTGCTTGGCGAGCCGGCGGCCACCTACCTGCAGCATGTGCAAGGCTCGGCCCGGCGCATGGGCACGCTGATCGAGGACATGCTGTCGCTGTCCAAGGTGACGCGGGCGGAGGTGCGTGTGCGCCCGGTCCACCTCGGCATGATCGCGCGCGACATCGTCAACACCCTGCAGGCCACCGCCGCGCACCGCGAGGTGCAGGTCGAGATCGACACCAGCGTGATGGCACACGGCGATGCCGGCCTGTTGCGCCTGGCCCTCGAGAACCTGCTGTCCAACGCCTGGAAGTTCACCGGCAAGGTCGAGCCGGCGCGCATCGAGTTCTTTGCGCAGACCGACGCGCAGGGTCGGCGGAGCTACTGCGTGCGTGACAACGGGGCCGGATTCGACATGGCCCAGGCGCGGCATCTGTTCGAGCCTTTCCGGCGCCTGCACCGGGAAGCCGATTTCCCCGGCACCGGTGTGGGGCTCGCGATCGTGCAGCGCGTGATCCACAAGCACGGCGGCGAGATCCATGTCGAGGCGGCCCGCGATCGAGGTGCCTGCTTTTCATTCACGCTGCCGGAGTGCCCGGACGTGGCACCACCGTCCGCACCGGACTGATGTCCGGTCGGGGCGCCATGCCCCGTCGGGGGGTCAGTCCGCAGGCGGCCGCGCGGGAATGGTCATGCCCCGCTGCACGGCCGGGCGGGCCAGGAAGGCCGCGAGCGCACGCTGCACCTGCGGGAAGTCGGCGTAGCCGACCAGGTCACCGGCCTGATAGAAGTTCACCAGGGTGTTGATCCACGGGAAGGTGGCGATGTCGGCGATGGTGTAGTGCTTGCCCATCAGCCACTCCCCGGCCTGCAGCCGCTGCTCCAGCACCCCAAGCAACCGACGCGCCTCGCCGGTGTAGCGCTCGCGGGGGCGCTTGTCCTCGTATTCGCGTCCGGCGAACTTGTGGAAGAACCCCACCTGGCCGAACATCGGACCCACACCGCCCATCTGGAACATCAGCCACTGCAGCGTCTGGTAACGCATGGCCGCGCCCTCGCCGAGGAACTTGCCCGACTTCTCGGCCAGGTAGAGCAGGATCGCACCCGACTCGAACAGCGGCAGCGGCTCGCCGCCGGGGCCGTCCGGGTCGAGGATGGCCGGGATCTTGTTGTTCGGATTGAGCGAGAGGAAGGCCGGCGACAGTTGGTCGTTGGTGTCGAACCGCACCAGGTGTGGCTCGTAGGGCAGCCCGGTTTCCTCGAGCATGATCGACACCTTCACGCCATTGGGCGTGGGCAGCGAATACAACTGGATGCGGTCCGGGTGCCGGGCCGGCCATTTCTGCGTGATCGGGAAACGTGACAGATCCGTCATGGCGTCTTTCTCTGAGCAGTCAAGGGACGTGAATACCACGGTGATCCGGCATTCTCGGGCGTCCCCTGGCCGGCCACGGCGGGTGAAGCCGGTGGCCTTGCTCGACGTGGGGGCACGTGTGTCAGCAGGCGTTGCACTCCCGCGGCGCCGGCGACGCTGCGGGGGGGCGTGTCGCAGCTCGCCCGGTCGCGCCGATCGCCCGGCGCACGGTGGCGCCGATGCGGTCGAAAAACGCGGTGACGGCCTGGTGATGCAGGCGTGCGGCTTCGGCGCGTGCCGCTTCGAACACGGCCGCATGTTCGGCCGGGGTTGTGTGGCTTGCGCTGGGGCTGGGGGTGGGGTGCATGGTCGACTCCTGGTTCGCAGTGCCTCGACTGTAGAAAGCCAGGCTGCACACGGAAACGCCACGCGCGGCAAATCGCTCTTGCACCGCCTGCAAAGCAGACGGGCCGGCGGGAGGTTCAGCCCCGATGCCCGGGCGGAATGGTCGATGGATAGCTGAACGGCTGAAACGGCACACCCCAGTTGGCGGCCATGTCCATGACCTCATGGAAACGGTGCACCCAGGTCGACGAGGTGGGATAGCACTGGTTCCAGAACGCGAAGATGGCCCAGGCCAGGGCCTCGAACTCCTGAGGCGAGGCCTCGGCCCATTGCGCCATGCGCATCATGCGGCCGGTGGTGAAGGACGGCCCGGCCCAGATCGGCATGCCCTGCACCCGCGCGGCCATCACGTAGCCGCTGTTTTCCTTCAGGGTGTACGGCCCGTCATTGGGGCTGGCCGTCTTGTAGCGAAAGTCGGCCGTGCCGGCGATCGGACGACGCGAGTACTCCGGTTTGCCCTGGTCATTGATGCGGAACCAGGTGCCCTGGCTCATCTCGGCGGGCACCTCGACCAGCGCCGAGGCGTGTTTTTTCATGTAGTCGCACACGTCATGCAGCGTGACCACCCGGTCTTCGAAGTAGTAGGCGTCGGGCGCCTTCAGCACCTTGGGGATGCTGGCACCCGCCTTCTTGTACAGCGGCTGGTAGGGCAGGCGGGCCAGCGCTGTGGTGCCGTCGTTCAGCAAGGCTGCAAGGCTGGCCGGTGCGCCGGGCGCGCTGAACCGCATGCGCAGCTTGTCCAGCAATGCGGCCAGGTGGGCGCCGATGTAGCGCGACTGCACGGTGGCGCGTGCCAGCCGGGTCTCGGTGCCGTCGAGCGCCTCGCGCGCCAGGAATTCGCCCATCACGGCCCGGGCCATGTTGGTGTGATCGCCGAACACGAGGATGTGGCGTTGCTGCCCCATCTCGCGCCGGATGCGCCATGCGGCGGGGTCGGTGCCGCCCTGGGCGCTGATCCACTCCTTCAGGATCGGGAGGATCTCCCGCTTGAGGTGCACGAAAAAGTGGTGAAAGCCGCCCTGGACGTTCTGCGTGATTTCCTTCCAGGTCTGCTCGGCGTCGGTCATCTCGCGCAGCCGGCCGTCGGACTCACGAAAGTGCAGGGTGGCCTGCACGACGTCCCAGCGGTAGGGCGCGCGCGCCTCGCCGGGCGCTGCCGGGTTGATCGGTGCCGGGCTGTACGGGCCGGCCTGCGCGGCGATGCGGTCGGCCTCGTCCTCAAGCACCGGATCGACCAGCCACCGCAGGGCCTCGCCAGGCGGCAAGGTCGGCACCATGCCCAGGCGCTGCTGCACCACGTGCGTCAGCTCGTGCGCCACCAACTGCTGTGTGGCCGGATCGTCCGGGTCGAAGGTGGTCGCGGCCAGGTAGATGTCGCTGCCATGATTGAAGGCGGCCGCGCCGGCGAGCGGCAGGCCCGTGTGCAGACGCACGTTGGTGAAGTCATGCCCGAGCAGCGCCTGCATGCGCGCGCGCAGACGCTCGGGCAGGGGCATGCCGCGGTGTGGGCAGCCACAAGAGAGGAAGGGCAGGGTGAACATGCGGGTCTCCTGGGAAAGGGCGGTGTGCGGTCCGCCGGCGGAGGTCGGACGCAGCAGCCGCATTGTTCCGTGTCCACCTGCGCGGGTGGGGGCCACGTTGTGCCGTCATCGTAATCACTTGTGAGCGCCCCCAGGGCCGGGCTGCGCCCAGCCTGCCCCCCGAGGGGGGCAAGGAAACTTGGGGCGGCCCGGCGTTTCCTTG
>CBFGPV010000122.1:0-13085 GCA_965650765.1 uncultured Burkholderiales bacterium | reverse complement strand
TGTCGGCATCGCTGTCGCAGTCGTCCACGCTGGTGGCCAGGTCCTCGTACATCTCGTCAAGGTTGCCGCAGACGAACACGAGCAGCCGGCTGTAGTCGGTCTCCCACTGCTGTTGCCCGCTCTCGCGGAAGGCGCGCAGGCGCTCCTGGATCTGCTCGGGCGTCCAGCCCATGATCTCCATCAGCGGGGCGTCGAGCTTGAGGTTGCGCTTGAGCTCCTGCGCCTCCCAGCTGCGCAGCTTGAAACGCAGCGGGGTCTCGCTGGCTTCGGCGCGTTCGGCGTCGTAGGCCGATTCAGCCAGCGAGGACTCGATGTCGCCCAGCAAGGACAGTGCAGGCGGCAGCCGCCCGTCGGACAGCAAGGCCCACACGTCCTGGTAGCGTTCGAGCTTGAGCTCGTCGCGCTTGGGGTCGATGGTGCGAAAGCGCTGGAACTCGTCGAGCACCAGGATCCCGGGTTCGCCCTCGCGCACACCGGACTGCGCCAGCATGCCCGAGATGCTGTGCGCACCGCGCCAGCCCGCACCATTGGAAAAGCCGTCCATCTGCACTTCGACAAAACGGTCGTAGTAGCCGAGCAGCTGCGCCAGGCGCCGCACCAGCTGGGTCTTGCCGGTGCCGGTCAGGCCCCAGAGGCAGACGATGACGGGGCGCGTGACCAGCTCGGGCAGCAGGTACCAGGCGCGCAGTGAATCGATCACGCGGTCGATGATCGGGTCGATGCCGAACAGCTCGGTCTTGAGCCGCTCGGCGATCTCCTGGAGTTGCTGGTTCTTCTGCGCCAGCTGGGCCCGCAGGTCCTGGCGCGGGGGGTGGATGTCATTCATCCCAGTCCTTTCGTCGCAGCAGCGCCTGCAGCGCCACGCGGTCGGCGCGGCGTTGGGCGCCGCGGCTCTGGATGTGCTGGCCTGCACCACGCAGGCCGCGCTGGCCAAGCGCACGGGCCACCGGGTCGCGCGGCGCGCTCGTCTCGAGCACCAGCGACATCGGCTGTTTCATGCGGCGCAGGGCCTTGGCCCGCCCCTCCTTGAGGGCGCGGGAACGGAGTTGTGCACTCATTGCGGGTTCCGAAAAGCAAAAGCCCCGGCTCGATGGCAGCGGGGCTTTGCGCCGCGCGGACAGAAGGCCGTATCTGAGGTCAGACACGGTTCAGCCGGGGCTCGGGAACCGTGTTCAGTCGAGGGTCGATATGAACAGGGAGGACATAAGGGAATCTCCGTCATGCGGGCGCTGTCGTGGGCGCCTTCAGCAAGTGGGGGCGAATGATGCAGACATCGCCGCGACCGCGCAAGGGGCAGGCGTCAGGGCGTTGCGGCGAGCCAACGCGGTACGGTGCCAAGGCCTGCGCCACTTCGCGGGCGACGTGGCTGCATCAGCAGGCCACCGTGTGGCCATGGCACGGAGGCCGCTCAACGAGGGTCATGAGCGCGCCGCACGTCAAGCGCCAACCGCTCGCACAAAAAATCGAACAGGACGCGCATGCGCGCCGTGTGCTGTACGTCGGGATGCATCATGACCCACAGGGGTCGCCGCAGTCCCGGTTCGCCGCTGCGCAAGACCATGATCTGCGGCCTGGTTCGAAGCAGGGGCGCCGGCAGCAGGGCCAGGCCCATGCCTGCAGCCACTGCGTCGGCAGCGCCCAGCAGGCTGTCGATGCGCAAGGTGATGCGCTCGGATGCTGCATGGTGGCGCAGACCGTCTTCCTGCCAGTGCGGCGAATGCAATGCATCGACGGCGACCCATCGGTGTTGCGCCAGCGGAACGCCGCTGCCCGCGCGTTCGAGATAGGCCTTCGAACCGCCAACCACGATGTCGATCTCGCCGACCCGGTGAGCGACCATGCCGTGCGGCGCGCTGTCGGCATCATGCACTGCGATGTCGGCCCTTTGGTGCGTGGGCATCGTCACGCTGTCGTTCATCACGAGCTGGAACCGCACCCTCGGATGGCGGTGACGAAACTGCGCGAGCAGGGGCATCAGCAGGCCTTCAGCCACCACGGGGTTCGAACTGATGCGGATCACGCCCTCGACGGCCGGGTCCAGCCCGTTGAGCTGCCGCTGCAACGTATCGACCTGTTCGCTCAGTCCGGCCATCTGCCCGCTGAGCGCATTGCCGCGCGCGGTCAGGGCATAGCCGCCCGGAAGCCGGTCGAACAGACGGCACGCAAGCGCACGCTCGAGGCGCGCCACCCGCCTGAGCACCGTGGAGTGGTTGACGCCGAGCCGGCGCGCCGCCTCACTGATGGAACCTCCTTCAGCCACGGCGATGAAGAACTGGAGGTCTCCCCAGTCGATGGCCGCTTCAGCCGATGCGGGAGGGTCAGCCTTCATGCCGTGCGGCTCTCAGAGCGACGGGACAGGTGCGGGTCGCGGCTCAGGGTCTCGAACAGGAACTGGGAGAACGCGCGTACACGGGCGACCTGACGCATGTCAGGGTGGGACAGGATCCAGATCTGGGTGTCCAGTGCCACTTCGGGGTCGGCCAGCCGGACCAGGCCGGGCCGCGAGTCAGCCAGCGGGCACAGCAGCATCGCGGCACCCAGTCCGTGCTCGACGGCCTGCACCATGCCGACAAGGCTGTCCACCGTCATGACCACCCGCTCGGGAGGAATCGTGCGGGCCAGCCAACGGGACTGCGCCAGATGGTTCAGCGTCTCGTCCGGCGCGATCCAGTCCATGTCGTCGAATCGTGGCGAGTGTCCGAGCGAGCTCAGATAGGCGCTTGACGCATAGGGGGCCGTGCGGATGTCGCCGACATGGCGGCCGACCAGATGATCCGGCGGACGGTTCGAGCCGCGGATCGCCAGATCGGCCTCGCGGCGCGCCAGACTCAGGAACTGATTGTTGACGTTCACCTGCACATGCACGGCGGGGTGGCTGCGGCAAAAGGACTCGATCGACGGCATCAGCAGCCCGCATGCCAGCGTGTCTGTCGTGGTCAGCCGGATCACGCCGGCCATCTCGCGCTCGGAGCCCTGCATCTCGCGCTGCGCCGCTGCGATGCGCTCGGTCATGGGGCCGAGTTGCTGGTACAGCGCTTCGCCGGCGGTGTTCAGCCTGTATCGGCTGCGGGTGCGGTCGAACAGCGGTGTGCCCACGCTGTGCTGGAGGGCCGCAAGCCGGCGCAGCACCGTCGAGTGGTTCACGCACAGGGCATTGGCGGCACCGGCGATCGAACCTGTCGTGCAAACCGCGACGAAGGTCTGAAGTCCGTCCCAGTGCAACGAGGCCGATCGGGGGTGTGGGATCACAGAAGTGCGTTTTTGCAGATCAAGTATGCGCAATCTACCAGTTGGCATGCGCAGGTGCAGAACATAGATTGAATGCGTTGCCGCACGTCGGCACCGTTCATCCACCCCTGCCGCGAGGCTCATCCTCGCAAGGACCTGACCATGAAGCTCTACTACGCCCCCGGCGCCTGCTCGCTGGCCGTGCACATCGTTGCGCAAGAAGCCGACCTGCCGATCGAACTCGTCAAGGTCGATCTCGATTCACATCGACTCGACGACGGCACCGACTACACCACGATCAACCCGCGCGGCTACGTGCCGCTGTTCGAACTCGACGACGGCACGCGACTCACCGAGGTGGCGGCCATCGTGCAGTACCTTGCCGACCAGGCGGCGGCCGCGGAACTGCTGCCGCCGCCCGGGACGCTGGCCCGCGTGCGGGTGCAGTCCTGGCTGACTTTCGTCAGCAGCGAACTGCACAAGGCGTTCAGCCCCTGGCTGTGGCACAAGGACACCGCTGACTCGACCCGGCAGGCGGTGAAGGCGCGCCTGGCGCGGCACTTCACCGAGCTTGACGGGCTGCTGGCTGCACAGCCCTACCTGGGCGGCGAGCGCTACACCGTGGCCGACGCCTACGGCTACACCATCGTCAACTGGGCGAATCTGCTGATGATCAGCCTCAAGCCCTATCCCTCTTTGGCAGCCTGGCTGGCGCGCGTGGCGGCACGCCCCGCCACGCAGCGGGCTCTTGCGGCCGAAGGCCTGCTGAAGGTGGCCGCATGAAGGGCACGCCAGATCGCCACACCGCGGCGCAGGCGCTGCCGGCGGTGCTGGCCCATCCTGACCGCCTGGTGCTGGTCAGCCACACCCTGTGCCCGTATGTGCAGCGTGTGGTGATCGCGCTGTCCGAAAAGGGGGTGGATTTCGATCGCATCGACATCGACCTGGCGCACAAGCCGGCGTGGTTCCTGGCACTGAGCCCGCTGGGCAAGACCCCGGTGCTGCTGGTGCCCCAGGGCGACGGCCGGGTGCCCGTGTTCGAGTCGGCGGTGATCTGCGACTACCTCGACGAAACCCTCGATCCCGCACTGCATCCGGCTGATCCGCTGCTGCGTGCGCAGCACCGCGCCTGGATCGAGGTGGCCTCGGCAACGCTGAACGAGATTGCGCGACTCTACAGCGCGCGTGACGAACCCACGTTCGACGCCGCACGCGCCGCGCTGACACGGCGCATGGGCCAGATCGATGCCGCACTCGGTGAGGGGCCCTGGTTCTCTGGCGCGGTGTTTTCGCTCGTGGACGCCGCCTTTGCACCCGTGTTCCGCTACTTCGACGTGTTCGACAGCCACTGGCCGGGACGGTTTTTTGCCCAGGCGCCCCGCACAGCCGCCTGGCGCGCGGCACTGGCGCAGCGTTCCTCGGTGCGGCGGGCGGTGGCCGACGACTACGCGGTGCGGCTGGTCGGCCATGTCGAGCGGCAGGCCGGTGTGCTGGCCGCCCGGTTCCGGGAGGCGGCACGCGGGCAACCGATGTCGGCAGGCTCGATTGCGGCGTGAAGTTGTCGGGTCGCCCGCAGGGGGCATCGACGAAGCTGCGCACGGCCTGGCGGTTTGGCTGACCGGGCATGTCCGCCTCGCAGCCACCAGAAACCCCGAGACCATCAGGGTCCTTGACCTTCCCGCCGTGGCAAGGATGACAGTGCCGCCATTGCCCCGCTTGCCCCCGTTGTCCCCATTGCCAGGAGCCGTCCATGGACCAACTGATGAACATCGGCGAGGCCGCCCAGGCGGCCGGCGTTTCGGCGAAGATGATCCGCCACTATGAGCAGATCGGCCTGGTGCCTGCGGCTGCGCGCACGGACTCGGGCTACCGCCAGTATTCCGAACGCGATGTTTCCGTGCTGCGCTTCATCCGGCAGTCGCGCCGGCTGGGCTTTTCCATCGAGCAGATCGCCGACCTGCTGGGGCTGTGGAGCGACACCGGCCGGGCGAGCCGCAGCGTCAAGGTGCTCGCCCAGCAGCATGCAGCCGAGATCGAGCAGAAGATGCGCGAAATGGCCGAGATGAAGCAGGCGCTGGACCGCCTGGTGGCGTCCTGCCATGGCGATGAGCATCCGCACTGTGCCATCCTGGCCGAACTGGCGGTGAACAGCCCCTCGGCCCCGGCGCCCGGGTCGATCGAACCCGGCGCCTTGCGCAAGCCGTCGGCTGCGTCGGCGCGGCCGCGGGCGAGGCCAGCCGCGCAGCCTGCGACAAGCCACGCCGATCTGATGGCCTGGACTCACCGGGCCCGGTCGCACCACGGCAACCTCTGACACGACGAGCGATCGGCGCTGGACCGGCCAAGCACTGGCCGGGTGCGCGGCAGGCAGGCGTCAGTGGCACTGTCCGCAGCAGGTGCGCCCGTGGGCCGCGGTGTCTGCCGAGGCTGGGGCCGATGCGAGCGCGACGGGGCTGTACCCGGCCTCGGCAATGGCTTCGCGCAGCATGGCCTCGTCGGCCTCGGTCGGTTCCACCGCCACGCGATGTGTTGCGAGGTCGATGCTGACCTTCGCCTGTGCGTCGACCTGCCGCAGCGCTTTCGTGATCGTGCTGGCGCAGTGTCCGCAGGTCATGTCCTTGACTTCAAACGTGATCATGGAGGGCTCCTGGTGAGCTTGCTGTTGAGGAGCCACCAGTCTCGGCCTTGCCATCGGGGCAAGGTCAAGCGGCGGCCGGGTTCGGCACGGCGCGGACGAGACAGTGCCCGCCGGGCCTTGACCTTCCGGTGATGGCAAGGCTGAAGCTGAAGGCACATCGACCCTCATCCACAGGAGATCGCCATCATGAGTACCTTGGCCGAAATGAGCCTGCCGACCGATTTCAGACTGCCGATCGAAGGCATGACCTGCGCTTCATGCGTCCTGCGCGTCGAGAAGGCGCTGAAGGCGCTGCCCGGAGTGCAGAGTGCGGCGGTCAACCTTGCCACCGAAGAGGCCACGGTGCGCATTGCCACCGGGGTGGATGCGACGACCCTGGCCGAGGCAGTGCGCCAGGCCGGCTATGAGGTGCCGACACGTCGCCTCGTCCTGCATGTGGAGGGCATGACCTGTGCCTCCTGCGTGGCGCGGGTCGAGAAGGCCTTGCTCAAGGTGCCCGGCGTGTCGAGCGCGTCGGTGAACCTGGCCACCGAGCAGGCGGCTGTCGACGTGCTGGGCCAGGTGTCGTTTGCCACGCTGGCGGCGGCGATCGACAAGGCCGGCTACGCTGCCCGGCCGGTTGAGGCTGCATCGACCCAGGCGCCCGCCCGAGGGCTGCCGAGCTGGTGGCCCGTGCTGGTGGCGTCCGTCCTGACCCTGCCGCTGGTGCTGCCGATGCTGCTGCAGCTGATCGGCATCGAATGGATGCCCGACGGATGGGTCCAGCTGGCGCTGGCCACACCGGTGCAGTTCTGGCTGGGCGCGCGCTTCTACCGCGCCGGCTGGAAGGCCGTGCGCGCAGGTGCCGGCAACATGGACCTGCTGGTCGCTCTGGGCACCAGCGCGGCCTACGGCCTGTCCGTCTACCTGCTCTGGAAACACGCCGATCACGGCATGCCCCATCTGTATTTCGAGGCCTCCTCGGCCGTGATCACGCTGGTGCTGCTGGGCAAGTGGCTCGAACTGCGCGCCAAGCGCCAGACGGCCGATGCGATCCGGGCGCTCAATGCGCTGCGTCCGACCATCGCCCGCGTGCTGGTGGACGGCACCGAAGTGGCCACGCCGATCGAGCAGGTGGCCGTGGGTGACCGGGTGATCGTTCGCCCGGGCGAGCGCGTGCCGGTCGACGGCGAGGTGGTCGACGGCCGCAGCCACGTCAACGAGTCGCTGATCACCGGCGAAAGCCTGCCGGTGGCCAAGGCGGTCGGAGACACCGTCACCGGCGGATCGATCAACGAGGAGGGGGTGCTGCAGGTGCGTACCGCTGCGGTCGGAGCCGAGACCACGCTGGCGCGCATCATTCGCATGGTGGAGTCGGCGCAGTCGGCCAAGGCGCCGATCCAGCGCATCGTCGACCGCGTCAGCGCGGTGTTCGTGCCGGTCGTGCTCGGCATTGCCGTGCTGACCTTCGTCGGCTGGTTCGCTTACAGCGGCGACTGGGAACAGGCCCTGATCAATGCGGTGGCGGTGCTGGTCATCGCCTGTCCGTGTGCGCTGGGGCTGGCCACACCGACCGCCATCATGGCCGGTACTGGCGTGGCTGCGCGCCGCGGCATCCTGATCAAGGACGCGCAGGCGCTGGAGCTGGCGCACTCGGTCACCGCCGTGGCCTTTGACAAGACCGGCACGCTGACCGAAGGCAAGCCGTCGCTTGTCGCGCTGGAGGCCGCCGAGGGGCTGGACGAGGCAGCCGTGCTGCAGCTGGCCGCCGCGTTGCAGAAGACGAGCGATCATCCGCTGGCGCATGCGGTGATGGCGCTGGCCCGCTCGCGTGCAGTGACGGTGCCCCAGGCGCATGAGGCCCGGGCGTTGCCGGGGCGTGGCGTCGAGGCCGTCGTGCGGGGGCGGCATCTGCTGCTGGGCAGCACCCGCCTGATGAACGAGTCCGGCGCCCGGGCCGGGTCGCTGCGGGCCCGGGCCGAACGCCTCGAGGCCGACGGCCGCAGCATCTCGTGGCTGCTGGAGCGTGATGCAGGCGGGACCCGCGTGCTGGGACTGCTGGCATTCGGGGACACCCTCAAGCCGGCGTCCCGTGCAGCCATCGAGCGCCTGCATCAGCTGGGCATCCGTACCGTCATGCTCACCGGCGACAACCAGGGCAGTGCACGCGCCGTTGCGCGCGAGCTGGGCATCGACGAAGTCCACGCCGAGCTGTTGCCCGGCGACAAGGCCGGTATCGTCCAGCAGATGCGCGCGCAGGGGCAGGTGGTGGCGATGGTGGGCGACGGACTGAACGATGCGCCGTCGCTGGTGGCGGCCGATGTCGGCCTGTCGATGTCCACCGGGACCGATGTGGCGATGGAAGCGGCCGGCATCACGCTCATGCGCGGGGACCCGCGCCTGGTGGCCGACTCGTTCGACGTGTCTCGCCGCACCTACACCAAGATCAAGCAGGGTCTGTTCTGGGCCTTTGCCTACAACGTGCTCGGCATTCCGCTGGCGGCATTCGGCCTGCTCAACCCGGTCATCGCGGGTGCGGCGATGGCGTTCAGCAGCGTGAGCGTGGTCGTGAACGCCTTGACGCTGCGTCGCTGGCGCGGAGCCGGCGTCGAGTCGCCGGGCCGTGACCGGGGTCAAGACCAGCGCGCTACACTGCCGGCATGAATCGCGTCCTGCACAGTCTGCTGGTCTGGCTCATGGCAATCGCCATGCCGGTGCAGGGCATCGCCGCGTCGATGATGCTGGCCTGCGGGCCGGCCCATGAGCGGATGGTGCAGGGCGTCAGCCATGTCGTGGTGGCCGCAGGGCATGACCATGCCGGTGAACACTCACATGATGACCACGGGGCCGGCAGCCCTGTCCATGCGCATGACGAACCGAATCCCGGGGCGACAGCGGGGGCAGATGCCAACGGGGCCGAGGCCCCGGCTGTGCACCACGGCAAGTTCAGCTGCAGCGCCTGTGCGGCCTGCTGCATCATGCTGGCGCCTCCCGCCAGCTTTTCCCTCCCGCCGGACCCCGGGCCGGTGAACCGGGTGCAGACCACCGCGTCCGCCCCCACCCCCTCCCACTCGTCCGATCCCCTGGACCGCCCCCCCCGAGCCCGCCACGCCTGATGCGGCGTGCTGCCGTGGGGTGATGCGGTCGCCAGCAAGCGTCCGCTGCTGGTCTGCCGAGGGCGCACTGCCCCCGGCGCCCTGACCGGGCCAACCTCACCGGCCCATCGCGCCGACACCTTCCCTGCGTGCTGTGGCCGCAGGCGTTTCGTCGAGTTCTTGCGAGGTCCACATGGTCTTCATTTCACTTCGCCTCGGAGGGTACCGAGGCCTTCCTGCGCTGATGCTCGTGGCATCGGCATCCATCGCCCAGGCTCAGGCCCAGGGCCTGCCCGACCCCGCCCGGCGCGCCGACCCGCTCGACGCCCAGGCGCGCGTGCCGACGGTGGTCTACCAGTCGCCGCTGCAGGGCTATCGCCGGCTCGGCGAGGACACCCGCCTCGACTGGAAAGCCGCCAATGACCAGGTGACCCGCATCGGCGGCTGGCGCGCCTACGCCCGTGAGGCGCAGCAGCCCGAGCCGGCCGTGTCCCCGCCCGCCTCGGCCGGTGTACCGCCACGTGCGCCCGCACCTGCACCTGCACCCGCACCCGCACCCGCACCGGCCCACGGTGGCCACCGGATGCACTGAGGAGACCACGATGATTCGACTTCTACCGTGGACCGGCCTTCGGCCCCGAGCGCTGCCCGTGCGTCTGGCCAGCCTGTCTGCGCTGGCGCTGGCGCTGGCGCTCACCGGATGCGCATCGTTCACCCCGGACGCAGGCCTGGGCGTTGTGCAGCAGGCCACCGAGGCACGCCTGGGCACGCCGGTGCAACTGGCCTGGGCACGCCAGCCCGAGGACCTGGACCGCATCGCGCAACGTGTGGCCGAACTGCTGTCCGGCCCGCTGGGCATGGATGCGGCGGTCCAGGTGGCCCTGCTGAACAACCGGGGTCTGCAGGCGGCCTATGCCGAACTGGGCATCACCGAGGCCGAGGTCGTGCAGGCCGCACGCCTGCCCAACCCGGGGTTCAGCTTCGGACGCATGACCCAGGGTGACGAGATCGAGCTGGAGCGCGGCCTTCACGTCAATCTGGCCCGGCTGGTGGCGATGCCGCTGGTGCAGCGCGTCGAGGCGCGCCGGCTCGAGCAGGTGCGCACCGCTGTTGCGATGCAGGTGCTCTCGCTCGCAGCCGACACGCGCAAGGCCTGGGTGCAGGCCGTGGCGGCCGAGGAATCGGTGCGCTACAGCCAGCAGGTGATGCAGGCGGCCGAGGCCGGTGCCGAACTGGCCCGCCGCATGGCCCAGGTGGGCAACTTCAACAAGCTGCAGCAGGCGCGTGAGCAGGGCTTCTATGCCGATGCGGCGCTGAACCTCGCGCGTGCCGAGCAGCACCAGCGCAGCACCCGCGAACGCCTGACACGCCTGATGGGCCTGTGGGGCGAGCAGACGGGCTTCAGGCTGCCCGAGCGCCTGCCTGACCTGCCGAGCCAGCCGCGCGAACTGCCGGACATCGAACGCACAGCGCTGGCGCAGCGGCTCGACGTCGCGGCGGCACGCCTGGGTGCCGAGGCCACGGCGCGCAACCTCGGCCTGACGCGCACCACGCGTTTCGTCAACGTGCTCGAGCTGGGCCTGGTGCGCAACAGTTCCAATGAGGCTCCGACGCAAAAAGGCTGGGAGATCAGCCTGGAGCTGCCGCTGTTCGACTGGGGCGGCGCCCGTGTGGCGCGGGCTGAAGCCGTGTACATGCAGGCCCTGCACCGCGCGGCCGAAACGGCCATCAATGCCCGCTCCGAGGTGCGCGAGGCCTATGGCGCCTATCGCTCGGCCTGGGACATCGCGAAGCACCAGCGCGACGAGATCGTGCCGCTGAAGGCGCGCATCGCCGAGGAGAACCTGCTGCGCTACAACGGCATGCTCATCGGCGTGTTCGAACTGCTGGCGGATGCTCGCTCCCAGATTGCCAGCGTCAACGGCGCGATCGACGCGCTGCGCGACTTCTGGATCGCCCAGGCCGACCTCGACATGGCCCTGGTGGGCAAACCCAGTCTGAGTACTTCGGCCCAACCGGTCACAGCGAGCGCCCCGTCGGGCGATGCGGGTCACTGAGAAGGTGTGAACGAACCCGCCATGCCCGCTCAATCCCCCCGAACGCACCGGCTCGGCGTTGCAAATGCGCGCCGTAGCCCGAGCTACGGCTGTGCTTTGCGCCTTGACCCGGCACGCCCGGGTGGCCTGCTCGGCCACGCCGGATTCATTCACACCTTCTGAGCCTGGAACTGCAAAGAGGAATCCCCATGTTCTCCAGAAGAAACTTCCTGGGCGGCGCCGGCCTGGCCGCAGCCGCCGTCACGGCCAGCACCGTCAGCAAGGTGGCGATGGCCGCCCTGCCCGAGCCGGTGATCCAGACCCGGCCTGACACCATGCCACCGCTGGTGCCCAACTCCGGCCGACCCTACAACCCGGTGGTCACGCTCAATGGCTGGACCTTGCCCTGGCGCATGAACAATGGCGTCAAGGAGTTCCATCTGGTGGCCGAACCCGTGGTGCGCGAGATGGCTCCCGGCTTCAAGGCCCACCTGTGGGGCTACAACGGACAGAGTCCCGGGCCGACCATCGAGGTCGTGGAGGGCGACCGCGTGCGCCTGTTCGTGACCAACAAGCTGGGCGAGCTCACCAGCATCCACTGGCATGGCCAGCGACTGCCCAACGGCATGGACGGCGTGACGGGGCTGAACCAGCCCGGCATCCCGCCCGGCAAGACCTATGTCTACGAGTTCGTGGCACGCCGACCCGGCACCTTCATGTACCACCCCCATGCCGACGAGATGGTGCAGATGGCCATGGGCATGATGGGCTTCTGGGTCACGCACCCCAAGGGCAGGCACCCGCTGATCGACGAGGTCGACCGTGACTTCTGCTTCCTGCTCAACGCCTATGACATCGACCCGGGCAGTGCCACGCCGAAGATCATGACGATGCTGGACTTCAACCTGTGGAGCTGGAACAGCCGCATCTTCCCCGGCATCGACCCGCTGGTCGTGCGCCACATGGACAAGGTGCGCATCCGGGTGGGCAACCTGACGATGACCAACCACCCGATCCACCTGCACGGCCATGAGTTCCTGATCACCGGCACCGACGGCGGCCCCACGCCGAAGAGCACGCGCCAGTACGAGGTGACGACCGACATCGCCGTGGGCCAGATGCGGCAGATCGACTTCCTGGCCGACGAAGAGGGCGACTGGGCCTTCCACTGCCACAAGAGCCACCACACGATGAACGCAATGGGCCATGACGTGCCGACCATGATCGGTGTCGACCACAGCCAGGTCGCGCGGCAGATCACCCGCCTCGTGCCTGACTACATGGTCATGGGCGAGCGTGGCATGAAGGACATGACCGAGATGGAGATGCCGCTGCCCGACAACACGGCGCCGATGATGGCCGGCGAAGGCCCGTTCGGCGCCGTCGGCATGGGCGGCATGTTCAGCGTGGTGAAGGTCCGTCGGGACCAGAAGCGCGGTGACTACAGCGATCCCGGCTGGTATCAGCACCCGCCCGGCACGGTGGCCTACGAGTTCACCGGCAGCCTGCCCGACCCGGCCCGATTCAAGGCCGAGAGCGCGGGTGTCATGCCGGCGGTCGCGCGGCCGGCGCAGGACGTCGAAGTCCGGGTGCGCAAGCCGTCCGGTGGCCACGGACGCCATTGAGACCCTGCCGGAACGCCTGCCGGCAGCAACCAACCTCCTCGAAAGGAAAGACCCATGCGAATGAACAAGCGCGAGATCCTTGCCGCGGCAGCGGCCTGGCTCGTCACCGGGGGCGCACATGCTCACGGCGACGCAGGACATGCGAAAAAGGCAGCTCCCGTCCGCAAGGAACAAAAGGACTGGGGCATCGCCGGTGATGCCAAGGCGGCAAAGCGGACCATCGAGGTGCGCATGCTTGACACGATGCGCTTCGAGCCGGACCGGATCACTGTGCGCCTTGGCGAGACGGTGCGCTTCATCCACCGAAACGCCGGCAAGGTCATGCACGAATTCGTCATCGGCACGCCAGCCGAGAACGCGAAGCATGCCGAACTGATGGTGAAGTTCCCCGACATGGAGCACGACGAGCCCTACATGGCGCACGTCGCCCCGGGCAAGACCGGCGAGATCGTCTGGACCTTCAACCGCGCCGGCACCTTCGAGT
>CBFGPV010000121.1:0-13174 GCA_965650765.1 uncultured Burkholderiales bacterium | reverse complement strand
AGCCTGAAGATCTACAAGCCCTGGCTCGACCAGACCTTCATCGACGAGCTGGGCGGCCGCGCCGAGATGTCGGCCTTCATGACCCAGGCCGGCTTTGGCTACAAGATGTCGGCCGAAAAGGCCTACTCCACCGACTCCAACCTGCTGGGCGCCACCCATGAGGCCAAGGACCTGGAGCACCTGAACAGCGGCATCCGCATCGTCAACCCGATCATGGGCGTCGCGTTCTGGCGCGATGACGTGGCGATCAAGGCCGAGGAAGTCACGGTTCGCTTCGAGGAAGGCCAGCCGGTGGCGCTCAACGGCGTCGAGTACGCCAACCCGGTGGAGCTGCTGCTCGAGGCCAACCGCATCGGCGGGCGCCATGGCCTGGGCATGAGCGACCAGATCGAGAACCGCATCATCGAGGCCAAGAGCCGCGGCATCTACGAGGCCCCGGGGCTGGCGCTGTTGTACATCGCCTACGAGCGCCTGGTGACCGGCATCCACAACGAGGACACCATCGAGCAGTACCGCGACAACGGCCGCAAGCTCGGCCGGCTGCTCTACCAGGGCCGCTGGTTCGACCCGCAGGCCATCATGCTGCGCGAGACCGCCCAGCGCTGGGTGGCCCGTGCGGTCACCGGCGAGGTGGCGATCGAGCTGCGTCGCGGCAACGACTACTCGCTGCTGGACACCCGCTCGCCCAACCTGACCTACAAGCCCGAGCGCCTGAGCATGGAAAAGGTCGAGGACGCGCCCTTCACCCCGGCCGACCGCATCGGCCAGCTGACCATGCGCAACCTGGACATCATCGACACGCGCGACAAGCTGATGACCTACACCCAGGCCGGCCTGCTGGTGCCCGGCAACGCGAGCTCGCTGCCCCAGCTCAAGGGCACCCGCGAAGACTGAACCCGGCCCGCCCGGGCCTCAGGTCAGCAGGGCCTTGACCAGGTCGAGCTGACGGTCGGGTTCGTTGTGGTCGAGGCTCAGGCTGGCCTCGATGCGGTCGAGGTGGGCGATCATGTTCGCCACGGCCGCATCGACGTCGCCGCTGCGGCACACCCGCAGGAAGTCGGCATGTTCGTCGGACGAGCAATGCGGGTCGTTGCTGCTCTGGTAGAGCATCGCGATCACCGAGCTGCGCGCCACCAGGTCGGACACCATCTCGGTGAGCACCGAGTGGCCGGTGAGTTCGGCCAGCTCCACATGGAAGTCGCCCAGCAGCTTTTCGCGCATCGCCCCGGTGGTGGGCGCGCGCAGCGTGGAGCGCTCGACGTGGATGTGCTGTTCGAGCCGCTGGTAGTCGCGCTCGCTGGCGCGGGCGACAAACAGCCGCACCACTTCGCTTTCGAGCAGGCGGCGCACCGAAAACACCTCACGCGCTTCCTCGATGCTCGGGCGGCTGACAAAACTGCCTTTGTCGGGCACGGTGTCTACCAGCTTGTCCTTCGTGAGCATCAGCAGGGCCGCGCGGATCTTCGTGCGGCTCACGTTGTAGACCCGGCCCAGTGCTTCCTCGCGCAGCCGTGTGCCCGGCGGCAGCCGCTTCTCGATGATCGCCACGGCGATGTCCTTGGCGATCTCCTCGGCGCTCGGGCTGCGGTCCGCAGCGCCGGGCGTGAGGTCGTCGGTGTCGTTCATCGTGGGCTTGCGGGCGGCGGGCATGCCCGGATTCTAGGCATGCCCAGCCACCGGTTCGAGGCGGTCAGCGCCCCACCGCGCGTGCCGAGCCGATCGGGGTGCCGCGTGGCGCCGTCGGCTCGCTGCCGTCGAGGAAGCGGCGGCACGGGCCCCAGTGGCGCATCATCAGCCAGTAGGCCAGGCCCGCGGGCAGCAGGCTCGCATACCAGCTCACCGACGGCACGCTCAGTGCCACACCGGCGCCGACCAGCGTGGCCACGATGCCGGCCCAGTTGATGCCGCGGAAGGGGCCGTGCTCGTCGTAGAGTTGGGCCAGGTTCAACGTGCGGCGGCGCAGGATGTAGTAGTCGACCACCAGCACCGCGAAGATCGGGCCCAGGAAGGCCGAGTAGGTCTGCACGAACACCTGCAGACCGGCGGCCGATTCATCCTTCACCAGTACCCACGGGAAGGTGCCGAAGGCCAGCAGGCCGACGATCACCGCCGACTTGCGGAACGACAACTTGAACACGTCCATCAGCACATAGGCCGGCGGCACCACGTTGTTCAGCACATTGGTCGTCACCTGGGCAAAGGCGATGAACAGCAGCGTGATGACCAGCAGCGGCGTGTTGTCGACCGCGCTGGAAAACACCTTGATCGGATCGGCCACGCCGGTGGCGCCCGACACCATCAGGCCGATGAGCCCCATGAACAGCGTGGCCGGCAGGATGGACATCGCGTAGATCGTGGTGAGCAGGCCGGGGCGCACGTTCTTGTGCAGCTCGCGCGAGTAGTCGCTGACGTTGAGCATCATCGTGCTGTAGATCCCCAGGAAGAGCATGGTGGCGCCCCAGAACGGCAGGCCCCAGGTGCCTTCGATGCTGGTGATCCTGTCGTTGATCTCGCCGCCGAACTTGGTGATGACGCTGTAGAACATGTAGCCCAGCGCGAACAGGATGAAGCCGCTGCCCACGTTCTCGAGCCACTTGATGCCCTGGAAGCCATAGACCGACAGGGCGATCTGCAGCACCTGGAAGATCACGAACCACACGACCAGGTTGTCGAAACCCAGCAGCGTGGCCGACACCGCATTGAGCGCGCCGGCGCCGATCCAGCTCTGGAAACCGAACCACACCACGGCCGGCACGGCGCGTACCAGGCCGGGGAAGCGGGTGCCGGCAAAACCGAAGGACGAACGCGCCTGCACCATGAACGGAATGCCGTACTTGTGGCCGGCCGCGCCGTTGATGGCCAGCGCCACGCCGATCACGAAACAGCCCACGGCAATCGCGACGCAGGCCTGCAGCATGTTGAGCTGCCCCACCAGCGACGAGCCCATCGCGAAGGTGCCGATCGACACGCAGCCGCCCAGCCAGGCAAGCAGGTACGACCATTTGTCCATGATGCGGGTCTGCTGGGGAGCCAGTGACTCCTCGCCCGCCTTCTTGTCAGTGCTGTCCATGGGTTTGTCTCCTCGGGTGGACGGATGGAATGGTGCGCCTGTTCAGGCGCTCAGGTGACGGAACTGGCCGGTGAAGGCCTTGGGACGCGGGAAATCGAGGTCGCCGTGCTTGCTGGTGTGCAGTCGCAGGCTGGCCAGGGCCTCGGCCAGCTTGACGCCGGCGGTGACACCCTCGACCACCGGCAGGCCCACCGCGTCTGCGATCTGCTCGCTGAGGTCGGCCATGCCGCCGCAGCCCAGCACGATCGCGCCGATGCCGTCTTCGGCCTTGGCGCGACGGGCCTCGTCGATGATCCGGCGCAGGGCGGCGTCGGGGTCGTGCTCGAGGTCGAGCACCGGGATCTCCGCGGCGCGCACGCGCCGGCAGTGGTGGCTGAAGCCGTAGCGCTGCAGCAGTTCCTCGGCGATCACGACGGTGCGGCCCAGGGTGGTGACCACCGAAAAGCGGGTCGCGATCATCGTGGCGCAGTGGAAGGCGGCCTCGGCAATGCCGATCACCGGGGCGCGCGTCAGTTCGCGGGCGGCCATCAGGCCCGGGTCGCCGAAGCAGGCGATCACGTAGGCGTCCGCGCCGTCGCGCTCGCCGCAGCGCACCTCCTCGATCACGCCGACGGCGGCAATCGCGTCGTCGAAGTGGCTTTCGATCGATTCAGGCCCGGCCTGTGGATGGCTGGCCACGATGCGGGTGCCCGGGGCGGCCACCCGGCGAGCGGCCACGGCGATGGTCTCGGTCATCGCCGCGGTGGTGTTGGGATTGATCACATGGATGCGCATGGCGGGTCTCGATGGGGCGGGGGTCAGGTCATTGGGTAGATTGCATGGTTATTTTGTATACAAAAACTGGGCGCAATCAAGGACAGATTGCGTTGGCAGGCTAGGGGTTTTCCAGGGGGGTGGCGCTCAGGCGCCGGCCGCCGCGGCACGCCGCGTGGCCCGGTCGCGAGCGGGTCCGAGGGGACGGATCAGTGCGGCGTGTTCAGCCCGGGCCGCTGGCCGCAGGCTTGAAACGGCGTCATGTGATGAAAGCGAGCAAGCACTTCAATCGCACCACACCACGGTGTCTGCCACGGCGGCGCGTGTGGTGCGGAAGCGGTTGGCGGGGTGGTCGGGGTCGGCCAGCCCGAAGGAGATGCCGCACACGATCAGGCGGTCGGTGCCGATGCCCAGGTGTTCGCGCAGCAGCGCCGGCCACGTGGCCAGCGCGGCCTGGGCGATGGTGGCCACGCCCAGCGACTGGGCGGCCAGCATGAACTGGCTCACGTAGGCGCCGCAGTCGACCGCACCGTACGCGCCCAGCGCTTCGTCGCTGCTGATGATCGCCACATGCGGCGCACCGAACATCCGGAAGTTCTCGGCCGCCTGGCGGGCCGAGGCGGCGCGGTCGCCCCGCACAATGCCCACCGCGTCATACAGCCCGAAGCCGCATTCGCGGCGACGCTGCTGATACACCCCGCGGTATTCGCGTGGCCAGGCCAGGTCGGACGAGGCCGGCGAACCGTCCGCCGCTGCGGCCTGCATCGCCCGGCGCAACACCTCCAGGCGCTCGCCGCTGACCACGTGCACCTGCCACGGCTGCGCATTGCACCAGGAGGCCGTGCGCTGGGCCAGGTCGAGGATGCGCTCGATCGTCGGGCGCGGCAGGGGCTCGGGCCGGAAGGCCCGGCAGCTGTAGCGGCTGTGCACCAGCTTGTGCAGCACAGGGTAGGCGGGCGCGAGGGACTGGCTCATCGTGGGGCTCCGGGGCACGGTCGCCCCGAAAGCAGGACGGCCGGCCGACCATGCTGCCATGGTTCGGCCGGCCGTGAGGGCCCGGGGGCGGGAAGCCTCAGCCGGCGACCGGCGTGCGGATCAGGTGGTCGAAGGCGGACAGGGCCGCCTTGGACCCCTCGCCGGTGGCGATGATGATCTGCTTGTACGGCACCGTGGTCACGTCACCGGCGGCAAACACGCCCTGCGCGCTGGTGTGGCACTTCGCGTCGATGATGATCTCGCCGTACTTCGACAGCTCGAGCGTGCCGCGCAGCCATTCGGTGTTGGGCACCAGGCCGATCTGCACGAACACGCCGGCCAGCTCCACATGGTGCTCTTCGCCGGTGGCACGGTCCTTGTAGCGCAGGCCGTTGACCTTCTGGCCGTCGCCGGTGATCTCGGTCGTCTGTGCGTTGACGTGGATGCTCACGTTGGGCAGGCTCTTGAGCTTGTTGACCAGCACGGCGTCGGCCTTGAGCTGGTCGGCAAACTCGATCAGCGTGACGTGCTGGACCACACCGGCCAGGTCGATCGCCGCCTCCACGCCGGAGTTGCCGCCGCCGATCACGGCCACCTTGCGGCCCTTGAACAGCGGGCCGTCGCAGTGCGGGCAGTAGGCCACGCCCTTGGTCTTGTACTCCTGCTCGCCCGGCACGTTGACATTGCGCCAGCGCGCGCCCGTGGCCAGGATCACCGTGCGACCCTTGAGCTCGGCACCGTTGCTCAGCCGCACCGTGGCGAGCCCGCCCGGCTGGGCGGCCGGCTCCAGGGCGTCGACACGCTGGCCGTTCATGATGTCCACGTCATAGGCCCGCACGTGTGCCTCCAGCGCGGCGGCGAACTTCGGGCCTTCGGTTTCCTTGACGGAGATGAAGTTCTCGATGCCCAGCGTGTCCAGCGTCTGGCCGCCAAAGCGCTCGGCCACGATGCCGGTACGGATGCCCTTGCGCGCCGCATAGATGGCGGCAGCCGCGCCAGCCGGCCCGCCGCCGACGATCAGCACGTCGAACGGGTCCTTGGCGCCCAGGCGCGCCGCGTCGCGGGCGGCTGCGCCGGTATCGACCTTGGCCAGGATCTCGGCCAGCTCCATGCGGCCCGAGCCGAACGGCTGGCCGTTGAGGAACACGGTGGGCACGGCCATGATCTGGCGGGCGTCGACCTCGTCCTTGAACAGGCCGCCGTCGATGGCCACATGGCGCACGCGCGGGTTGAGCACGGCCATCAGGTTCAGGGCCTGCACGACATCGGGGCAGTTGTGGCAGGTCAGCGACATGTAGGTCTCGAACACGAAGTCGCCGTCCAGCGCCTTGACCTGCTCGATCACCTCGGCCTCGACCTTGGGCGGATGGCCACCGGCCTGCAGCAGGGCCAGCACCAGCGAGGTGAACTCGTGGCCCATGGGCACGGCCGCAAAACGCACACCCATGTCCTGGCCGGCGCGGGTGATCTGGAACGAGGGCTTGCGGCTGTCCTGGCCGTCGTGGCGCACGCTGACCATCGGGCTCAGGCCATCGATGTCCTGCAGCAGCTCGCGCATCTCGTCGGATGCCGCGCGATCGTCCAGGGAGGCCACGATCTCCACGGGCTGCGTGATGCGCTCGAGGTAGGCCTTCAACTGAGCCTTGAGGTTGGCGTCCAACATGGCAATCTCCTTGTGCAGTGGATCAACGGACGGGACGGCACAGGGGCGTGACGACACCGGCCCTGTCGGCAGCCTGCGTTGCCACAGGCTCCCGGCAGGGCCCCGGACGGAACGGGGCGGGGAGGGCAGGCCGGCGCAGCCCGTACGGGCTGGCGGCGCTGCAGACGGGCCGGCGGGCGATGCCGCCGGCGGCCGGCATCAGATCTTGCCGACGAGGTCCAGCGACGGGGTCAGCGTCTTGGCGCCTTCCTGCCACTTGGCGGGGCAGACCTGGCCCGGGTTCTTGGCGACGTACTGGGCAGCGGTCAGCTTGCGCAGGGTTTCCTTGACGTCACGGGCGATGCTGTTGTCGTGCACTTCCACCGTCTTGATCACGCCTTCGGGGTTGATCACGAAGGTGCCGCGCAGCGCCAGGCCTTCTTCTTCGATGTGCACACCGAAGTTGCGGGTCAGCGTGTGGGTGGGGTCGCCCACCAGCGGGAACTTGGCCTTGCCCACGGCGGGGCTGGTCTCGTGCCACACCTTGTGGGAGAAGTGGGTGTCGGTGGTCACGATGTAGACCTCGGCGCCGACTTCCTGGAACTTGGCGTAGTTGTCGGCAGCGTCTTCGACTTCGGTCGGGCAGTTGAAGGTGAAGGCGGCCGGCATGAAGATGAACACGGACCACTTGCCCAGGATGGTCTGGTCGCTGACTTCAACGAACTTGCCATTCTGGAACGCGGTGGTCTTGAACGGCTGGACTTTGGTGTTGATGAGGGACATGTGTCGCTTCCTGAGTGGGTTGGTGAAAGGGTGAATCAACAAGGTGCATTTTGCGTGCACCGCAGCATTCTAGGAATTGATTGATGGAATGTCTGCAATTGACCCAGCCTATCACCTCGTCTGCGGCTGCACGTCCACGCGCCAAGCATCGTCCTGACCCGAGGCCACAAGCCGCACAGGAAGGAAGTGCTCGATCACTTCCATGTTGGTGCGGGCATGCTGGGTCAGCTCGCTGCAGGTGAAGGCCGCGGCGCGCCCGCTGGCCGCCACCGCCAGGGCCAGCGGCAGCATCCACTGGTCGGCCAGATGCGGGCCCAGTGCACCGCTGCTGTCCAGCCAGGCGCGCGCCTCCTTCACGGCGCCGGCGGCCACCGCCTCGGCGCTGATGCCCTTGCTGCCGTGTGCCGTGACCAGCTCGCACACGTCGTCATGCTCCCAGCTGAGCATCAGGGCATTGCCCGGTCCTTCGTTCTGGCGCAGCGGCGGCGTCAGCAGCTGCTCGTGCGGCCAGCCCAGGGCCTGCGCCACCGCGGCCAGTTCCCGCTGGGCCACGCTGTACGGCACGGCCGCCACCAGCGCCTCGGCCTGGGCCCGCAGCAAGGCGCCCCGTGCGGTCACGTCGACGGGGCGCAGGCCAGCCTCGGCCGGCTGCACCCGGGCCAGCATCTCGCCGCCGCCAGCCGGATAGAAGCCGTGGCGACGCAGCTCCAGCGTCAGGCCCACGCCGAGCCGGCGCACCAGCGGTGCGAAGCAGCGCTCCAGAAAGTGGAACGGCGGGGCCATGGGGTTGTGTGTCCCGCCCTTCAGGCGAAGCTGGCTGGGGCCGCCCGCCAGCATCAGCGCCGGCAGCACCGTCTGCAGCACCAGGGTGCAGCTGCCGGCCGACCCGACGTTGAATTCGTAGTCGCCCGCGCGCACCGCACCGGGCTGGAACACCAGCTGCTGCGAGCCCAGCTCGGCGCCGTCCACCTGGGCGCCGCTCACGGCGACCGCCGCCTGCACGCAGGTCAGGTGCTGGCGCATCAGGCCGGGCCGGCTGCGGCCGGCGCGGATGCGCTCGATGCGCACCGGTCGGCCGGTGCACATGGCCAGCGCCAGCGAGCTGCGAAGGATCTGGCCGCCACCCTCACCGGCGGCGCCATCGATGTCGATCGTTGTCATCTTGTTCTTTCGTGACACGGGCGCCCAGCGGCGCCCGTCTCCCTGCATCGAGGACCGTCACGGTCCCGCTGCGGGCATCATCCCTTCACGCAGACCACCTGCTTCAAGGTGTAGACCACCTCGACCAGGTCCTTCTGCGCTTCCATCACCGCGTCGATGTCCTTGTAGGCCATCGGGATCTCGTCGATCACGTCGGCGTCCTTGCGGCATTCCACCCCTTCGGTCGCGCGGATCTGGTCGTCCACGGTGAACATCTTTTTCGCCTTGGTGCGGCTCATCACGCGCCCGGCACCGTGGCTGCAGCTCTCGAAGCTTTCCGGGTTGCCCAGGCCACGCACGATGTAGCTGCGCGCCCCCATGCTGCCCGGAATGATGCCCAGCTGGCCGCGGCGCGCGCTCACCGCGCCCTTGCGGGTCACGAAGACGTCTTCACCGAAGTGGCGCTCCTGCTGCACATAGTTGTGGTGGCAGTTCACCGCCTCGACATGCGCCTCGAAGGGCTTGGTGATGACCTTGCGCACCGTCTCGATCAGGTTGGCCATCATCACCTCGCGGTTGCGGGCCGCAAAGCGCTGCGCCCAGCCCACCGCACGCACATAGTCGCCAAAATACTGCGCCCCTTCCTCGAAGTAGGCCAGGTCCTGGTCCGGCAGGTTGCGCTGGTGGCGCTCTGCGTCGCGCTTGGCCAGCTCGATGAAGTGGGTGCCGATGGCGTTGCCGACGCCGCGCGAGCCGGAGTGCAGCATGAACCACACCATGCCCTGCTCATCCAGGCAGACCTCGATGAAGTGGTTGCCCGTTCCCAGCGTTCCCAGGTGCTTGCGGTTGTTGGTGTTCTTCAGGCGCGGATGCAGCTCGCACAGCGCGTCGAACTCGTCGGCCAGCGTGGACCAGGCCTCGTCGACCCGGCTGGGCGGGTTTTCCCAGGCACCGTGATCACGGCCCATCTTGCGCGGGGTCGAGCCATGCGGCACCGCGCGTTCGATCGCGCTGCGCAGCGGGCCGAGGTTGTCGGGCAGGTCATTGGCATGCAGCGTGGTCTTGCAGGCCATCATGCCGCAGCCGATGTCCACGCCCACCGCGGCCGGAATGATGGCCTTCAGCGTGGGGATCACCGACCCCACGGTGGCGCCGATGCCCAGGTGCACGTCCGGCATCGCCGCGATGTGCTTGAAGACGATGGGCAGACGCGCCGCATTGGCCAGCTGCTTCTTCGCGTCGTCTTCCACCGGCACGCCGCGGGTCCACATCTTCACGGGCACGCCACCTTCGGGTTGTTCGATGTTGTAGTTCTGTTCCATCTTGTTCTCTTTCGATGACCGGTTCGGGTCGGGATGCCGCCTGGCGGCACGCACTCTTTCGCAAGCGACATGCCAACGGCCCGTCGGGACACCCGGCATTCTCGCAAGTGATTGATGACAAAGGGGTTTTCGGAAGATGGGTCTAAATCGGTGCCAGTCATCCGTCACGCAGGATCGATCGAAGCTATTCGTGGGGCTAGTGATTTATCCTTGTGGCCATGACACAAAAAACCGTGGTGATCGGCTTCCTGGGCACCCAGCTCGACGGCGGCCTGGGGGCCGGCCGCTGGGAGAAATGGCGGCCCAGCGTGTCGCTGGTCCAGCACCAGGACATGCTGGTCGACCGTTTCGAGCTGATCCACACGGCCCAGCACACGGCCCTGGCCGAGCTGCTGCGCCAGGACATCCGAACCGTGTCGCCGGAAACCCAGGTGGAGCTGGTGTCGCTGCAGATCGCCGACCCCTGGGACTTCGGCGACGTCTACGCCGCACTGTATGACTGGGTGCGCCAGTATCCCTTCGAGCCCGAGTCCGAGCGGTACTGGGCCCACATCACCACCGGCACGCACGTGGCCCAGATCTGCATGTTCCTGCTGGTCGAGTCGGGTTTCATTCCCGGCGTGCTGGTGCAGACGTCTCCGCCGCGCAAGCAGGGGCGGGAGTCGCCGGGCAGCTACACCCTGATCGACCTCGACCTGGCGCGCTACGACGTGCTGGCCGAGCGCTTCAGCCAGGCCCATGCCGATGCGCTGGACTTCCTCAAGGGCGGCATCGCCACCCGCAATGCGCGTTTCAACGACCTGATCGAGGAGATCGAGCGGGTGGCGGTGCGCTCGCGTGCGCCAGTGCTGCTGACCGGGCCCACCGGGGCGGGCAAGTCGCACCTGGCGCGCCGCATGTTCGAGCTGAAGAAGTCGCGCCATCAGGTGCGTGGTGACTTTGTCGAGGTCAACTGCGCCACGCTGCGTGGCGATGCCGCCGCCTCGACGCTGTTCGGCCACCGCAAGGGCGCGTTCACCGGTGCCTCGATGGAGCGAGCCGGCTTGTTGCGCACGGCCCACGAGGGGGTGCTGTTCCTCGACGAGATCGGTGAACTGGGCCTGGACGAGCAGGCGATGCTGCTCAAGGCCGTCGAGGAAAAGCGCTTCTTCCCGATGGGCAGCGACCGGGAGGTCCACAGCGACTTCCAGCTGATCGCCGGCACCAACCGTGACCTGCGTGCCGAGGTCGCAGCCGGCCGCTTCCGGGAAGACCTGCACGCCCGCATCAACCTGTGGTCCTACACCTTGCCCGGCCTGGCCGACCGCCCCGAGGACATCGAACCGAACGTCGACCACCTGCTGGCGCGCACGGCGGCCGAGTCGGGCCGCGCCGTGCGCTTCAATGCCGAGGCCCGCGCGAAGTACCTGCGCTTTGCCCAGTCCGGCGAGGCACGCTGGAGCGGCAACTTCCGCGACCTGTCCGCCAGCATCACCCGCCTGACCACGCTGGCCGACGGCGGGCGCATCACAACCCCCCTGGTCGACGCCGAACTGCAGCGCCTGCGCTGGACCTGGCAGCATGGTCTGCCCGGCCACGCGGCGCAGGCCACCCGCGCGCAGGCGGTCGATCTGGACCGGCTGCTCGACGCCTCGGTGCGGGCCGAACTCGACCTGTTCGACCGCCTCCAGCTTGAAGCCGTCGTGGCGCTGTGCCGGGAGTCGCGCAGCCTGTCCGAGGCAGGGCGTCGCCTGTTCGACCGCTCGCGCGAGCGCCGCTCGGTGATCAACGATGCCGACCGGCTGCGCAAGTACCTGCTGCGCTTCGGGCTGAGCTGGGAGGCGGTGGTCGGCGACTGAGCTGGGCGGGCGGCGGCGGGGTGACCCGCCCGCCTGCAGCCTTCGTGAACTGGTCGCACAATCGACGGTTCCCTGACCGACACCGCGCGAGACACCCATGACCTACCCGAACACCCAGCTTTTCATCCATGGCCAGTGGCAGGACGCCGCCGACGGGCGCACCCTGGCGGTGGTCAACCCGGCCACCGGCCAGGAGATCGGCCGCGTGGCCCATGCCGGCCGGGCCGACCTCGACCGCGCCCTGGAGTCGGCCCAGAAGGGCTTCGAGACCTGGCGCGACATGACCCCGGCCGAGCGCAGCAAGATCATGCGCCGTGCGGCGGGCTTCATGCGCGAGCGGGCCGAGTCGATCGCCCGGCTGCTGACGCAGGAGCAGGGCAAGCCGGTTGCAGAAGCCAAGGTCGAATGCATGGCTGCGGCCGACATCATCGAGTGGTTTGCCGAAGAAGGCTTCCGCGTCTACGGCCGCATCGTGCCCTCGCGCGGCAGCCTGGCGCTGCGGCAGATGGTGCTGAAGGACCCGGTCGGTCCGGTCGCGGCCTTCACGCCGTGGAACTTCCCGATCAATCAAGTGGTGCGCAAGGTCGGCGCCGCCCTGGCCGCCGGCTGCTCGATGCTGGTCAAGGCCCCGGAGGAAACCCCGGCGGCACCGGCCGCGCTGATCCAGGCGTTTGCCGATGCCGGCATCCCGCCCGGCGTGCTGGGGCTGGTCTACGGCAACCCGGCCGAGATCTCGAGCTACCTGATCCCGCATCCGGTGATCCGCAAGATCACCTTCACCGGCTCGACGCCGGTGGGCAAGCAGCTGGCCGCACTGGCCGGTCAGCACATGAAGCGGGTCACGATGGAACTGGGCGGTCACGCACCGGTCATCGTGGCCGAGGACGCCGACATCGCGCTGGCGGTCAAGGCCGCGGGGGCAGCCAAGTTCCGCAATGCGGGCCAGGTCTGCATATCGCCGACGCGTTTCCTGGTGCATGAAAGCATCCGCAACGACTTCGCCCGCGCGCTGGCCGAGCATGCCCGCAGCCTGAAGGTGGGTGATGGCCTGGCCGACGGCACCCAGATGGGCCCGCTGGCCAACCCGCGCCGCCTGAGCGCGATGGCCGAACTGACGCAGGATGCCGTCCAGCGGGGTGCCACCCTGCTGACCGGCGGCGAGCGCATCGGCGACACCGGCAACTTCTGGCAGCCCACCATCCTGGCCGACGTGCCGACCGACGCGCGCGTGTTCAATGACGAACCCTTCGGCCCGATGGCCGCGATCCGCAGCTTCAACACGCTCGAAGACGCCATTGCCGAGGCCAACCGCCTGCCCTTCGGCCTGGCCGGCTACGCCTTCACCCGCTCGCTGAAAAACGCCGACCTGCTCGCGCGGCGCGTCGAGGTGGGCATGCTGTGGGTCAACATGCCGGCCCTGCCCACCGCCGAGATGCCGTTTGGCGGCATCAAGGACTCGGGCTATGGCTCCGAGGGCGGCCCCGAGGCGGTCGAGGCCTACCTCAACGTGCGCTCCGTGGCGGTGATGAACGTCTGAGGGCGACGGGTCAGGGCGCGCCGGCCGGGGGGAACGCACCCGTTCCACCGGCCCGTGCCGGCGACAGGCTCGCGCCTTGATCTGGATCCAGGGCACCGACGGCCGGCCCGATAA
>CBFGPV010000120.1:0-13217 GCA_965650765.1 uncultured Burkholderiales bacterium | reverse complement strand
CAAGTCCAACCCCTCCATCCGGTGCCAATGGGTCTCACGTTCGATGAGGCGCTCACCCACCACGTGCAAGGTGGTCGCGATCGGCTGCCTACCCTGAGCGCAATGCGGCCTTTGGCGCATTCAACAGGGATCGTCATATGGTGTGGCATGCAGATGTGAGGCATGGCGCCTCCATCGCGCGGGCATGTCGAACAGCAGGTGGTGCGCAGGGGGGCCAAGGCGCTGTGTCACATTCCCGCCGTGACTCCATCCCAGGAGAGTTCCTCATGTCCGTGCACGACATCACCACACATCCTGTCCATCTCGGCCTTGGTGCAGTCGCTTCGGTTGAACCTCAGTTCACGGGGTCAATGGACTGGTACGCATCCTACGAAGCCCGCCACGCCAAGGACGGGGTCGATGGGCGACTTGTGAGCATGCATACGTTTTCTGAGCCCTGGGCCATGTGGGAGATGCATCCTCACGGCAGCGAAGTTGTGCTCTGCACCAGTGGCAGGATCACGCTGTATCAGGAGAATGCCGCTGGCGTGGTTTCGACCCTGGTGCTGGGGCCGGGCCAGTATGCGGTCAACCAGGCCGGAATCTGGCACACGGCAGACGTCGAAGGTCAGGCCACCGCGCTTTTTGTGACCGCGGGCTCAGGTACACAACACCGCCCCAGGTCGTAGTGGCGTACCCCGGGCAGCATTGCTGCGCGGCACCGAGTCCCGCCAGGCCTCGTGGCTCGGTGAGCGAGGGATGCGGACAGCAAGACTGCAAGCCGTCTTCGATGCTGCCTTGGTGGCAGCGGACCCTGATGAAGGACACACGCGGCGGCCCCGTGCATTCGCCGGGGACGCAGGCCGCGAATGGGGTGGAACGCGACGGTGTGTTGTTCGACAAAGCCTTGGCGGGCGCGACGCACCATCAGCCAGGCTTGTTGGTCGACGCGCCAGACCGGCTCATCCACGCCGTGAACAGCAAGAACGTTCTTTGCCAGATCGATGCCACGGGATACGATGGGCATCGGACTTCCCCTTCCAACATGCGAGCGAGCTGATGAGCGTGAGCACTTCCCTCCGTGGCGCCTGGATGCCGTTCCCCGCAACGGCGCGGATCCCACGGGGTGGGGCCGCCCCTTTTGTTCGTCAGGGCCTTGCCGCCGAGCTTCAGCCGTGACACAACCTCCGACCAAGGCACAGGCTCCGCGCGGCAAGTGGCGAGCCTGGCTCGGGGTCTTGCTGCTGGTGCCGCTGACGGCGGCGTCGGGCGGAATGCTCTATGGGCTCTATCTTCATGTTGTCACCGGGCAGTTGAACACTGTGGCCAGCAGCTACGGAACGACAAGCAGGACCATCACGTTTGCTGAGAGTCCAGTTTCGTTTCTGGTCTTTTTTGCCCTCCACGCGTTGCTGGCGGCGGCTGTGATCTTCGTCACCGTCGTGGTGGCGCGGTTGTCCGTCAGACGGCTGCGAGGTCGCACCTAGCGCCACGACAGGATGGCCATCAGTCTGCACCTCATGCGCAAAGACATGCTGGCCCGAGTGCGGCCTGTCGCCGCGTTCAACCGCCGACCCACTGCGGCAGGCAGAGCAAGCCCGGTCTGTGCCGCTGGGTTCATGCTGTGCGGGCCATGCGCCGTGGCGTCGCCTCCCCCCAACGGCAGCCCCCGATGACGCAAGCAACCGTGTCTCGTCCCAATCAGGTGTTTGGTTTCATCGCATGGCTGGCGCTGTGCATCGCCACCAGCGCGGTCGGTGCGGTGGCTTCAGTCAACGCTCGTTCGTTCTACGCGGACCTGGTTCGTCCGGACTGGGCGCCGCCGGGGTGGCTGTTCGGGCCGGTGTGGACTGTGCTGTTCGTCGCCATGGCAGTCGCTGCGTGGTTGGTCTGGCGGGTGCCGATGGCAAGCAAGGCGAGGTCACTTGCACTGGGGCTGTTCGTCGCTCAGCTGGTGGCCAATGCGCTGTGGAGCTGGCTGTTCTTTGCCTGGCGTCTGGGGGGTGCCGCCTTCGCGGAGGTGCTGCTGTTGTGGTTGCTCATCGCATGCACACTTGTTGCCTTCTGGCGCATCAGGCCGGTCGCGGGATGGCTGCTCGTGCCTTACCTGGGGTGGGTCACGTTTGCCGCAGCGCTGAACCATGTGCTCTGGCAACTGAATCCTGCGCTCCTGGGCTGAGCTAGGGTGCGTGGGCATTTCCCGTTGTGAGTCGGATCGCATCCCGCAATGCTCCGCGCGCCAAGCCGCCTTGGCCGCGACGCTCGGTGTGTCTATGATGTGCTCACTGTCCCAGCGTGAGCTTGCCAGCGCGTCGGTCAGCCCCAATATCAGGCGTCACGCCCCCGCTCAACATGCTGCTCTACGTCGACTCCCAGTTCGCTTCGCCCTATGCCCTGTCTGCGTTCGTGGCGCTTCGCGTGAAGGGCATTCGATTCGAGCTCAAGACCTTGGACCTTTCGGCTCGCGAAAACGCCGATTCGGCCTATGTCGCGGCTTCGCTGACGGGCAGGGTGCCCACCCTGGTCAGCGCAGACTTCGCGCTCTCCGAGTCAAGCGCGATTGCCGAGTACGTTGAAGAGCTTCAGCCCGAGCCGCCCCTGTACCCGCGTGCCATGAAGGACCGTGCGCGCGCTCGCCAGGTTCAGGCGTGGCTGCGCAGTGATCTGATGGCGCTGCGGCAGGAGCGATCGACCGAGGTGGTCTTTTACCGCCCGACGAATGTGCTGCTGTCGCCAGCGGGGCGGGTCGCTGCCGACAAGCTCATCCAGGCGGCCAACGAACTGCTGTCGCACGGCGGAGCCTGCCTCTTCGGCGAATGGTGCATTGCCGACGTCGATCTGGCACTGATGCTCAATCGACTCGTGCTGAACGGCGATGCGGTGCCGCCCCATCTGGCGGCGTACGCGCGCCATCAGTGGGAGCACCCGGCGGTAGCGGAATGGGTTCAACGGGCTCGTCCGCCGTCGTGACGGCCGGCGGGTTGTTGAGCCGGGGCATCATCATCGGATTCATCCACCATCATCGAGGAGACTTCCCTTGTTCAGTCACGTCATGGTCGGCACCAACGACATCGAGCGTTCCAAGCGTTTCTACGACGCGTTGCTCCGGGTCATCGGCGCGGGAGCCGCATTCGAGAACACGAACGCCACCGGGCAGCGCCGCCTGTTCTACCGGCATGAAGGCGTTTCATTTTGCGTGAGTGAACCCATCGACGGCCAGGCCGCATCGGTCGGCAACGGGAGCACCGTCGGGTTCAAATGCAGCTCGCCCGAACAGGTACGCGAGTTCCATGACGTGGCGGTTGCCCACGGGGGCACCTCCATCGAGGAGCCGCCCGGCCCGCGTGAGGTGTCTTCGGGCGTGCTTCATCTCGCCTACGTGCGCGACCCCGATGGCAACAAGCTTTGCGCGCTGTATCGACCCAAGGCGTAAGACAACATTCATTGCGCTGCGCAACCCTCGGGCGTCACGAGCGGCGCCGGTGTGACGCGGCACCATCAGGACCCACAGGCCATGACACAGCCCACGCTGCTGGTTGAGACCCAGGACGGCCTTGCGACCTTGACGTTGAACCGCCCGGACAAGCTCAATGCCATCGACAACGAGCTTGCCCAGGCGCTGGTCGATGCGCTCGCGTGCGCAGCGGCGGACGACTCGGTACGCGCGGTACGCGTGCGCGGCGCCGGAAGGGCCTTCTGCGCCGGGCGGGATGTGTCCGCCCCACCCACCGAGACGGACCTCGCGCTGGTTCAGTCCGTGTCCCAGGCCATCGTGGGGCTGAGCAAGCCCGTGATGTTCACCGTGCACGGCTGGACCGTCGGTGCGGGACTGGAGTGGATGCTGAACGCCGACATCGTGGTGGCGGGTGCCAGCAGTCGCTTCAAGCTGCCTGAGGCGGCCTTGGGCGTTTTTGTCACGGGCGGGCTGACCGCCACACTGCCGGCGTATGCCGGACTGTCGCGTGCCAAGGCCTTGACCTTGCTGGGCGAGGAGTTCACTGCGCAGCAGGCGCAGGCCTGGGGACTCGTCTGGCAAGTGGTGCCTGATGCCGAGATCGAGGCGACGGCGCAGCAACTGGCCGCTCGCCTCGTGGCACTCCGGCCGGACGTGGCCCACCAGTTCAAGCGGGTGCTCCATGAGGTCGGCCTCAGCCACTTCGAGCGTGCCGTCACCCTGGAGAACGACGCCCAGCGCTGCCTTGCCGCAGCGCCGCCCCCCGCCAGGCGCGATGATGCAGGCTGACCCGCCACGGCTGGCATCGCCGGGCTGCGGCAGTCGCCTGCGTCAGCGCACATCCTTCCCATCTCGAATCTGCCATGGAACCTGCTCAACTCGAAGCCACGTTTGATCAACAGTCCGCCACCTATGATCAGCAGTGGGCCCGGCTCGCTGCCTTTCGTGATGGCATTCACTTGCTGATGAGTGCGCTGTTCAGCCGGCTGCCTGCGGATGCGAGGATGCTCTGCGTCGGGGCGGGAACGTGCGCGGAGATCCACGCCCTGGCCACACGGTTCCCGGGGTGGACGTTCACCGCGGTGGAGCCGTCGGCGGGCATGGTCGCGCAGGCTCGGGAGCGCGCCAAGACGCACGGCTACGCGGATCGGTGCACCTTCCACACCGGCTACCTGGACTCGCTGCCGGCATCGGAGCCCTTCGACTGCGCGAGTTCGCTGCTGGTGTCGCAATTCATCCTGGACACCCGGCAACGCACGGACTACTTCCGGGCCATTGCCCGTCGTCTGAAAGTGGGTGGCATGCTGGCGAGTTCGGATCTGGCGTCAGACGTGACGACCGAAGGTTACAGGAGCCTGCTGGACGTCTGGTTGCGAACGATGGCCGCCTCGGATGTGCCGCCAGAGCGTGTTCTCAAGATGCAGGAGGCCTACGCCCGCGACGTTGCCATCCTGGCCCCGCAGGCCGTCGCCGACCTCATCGCGTCAGCCGGTTTTGCGGCGCCGGTGCAGTTCTATCAGGCGGGCCTCATCCATGCCTGGTACACCCACCGGCTTGCGACTTGACGGGGGCGCGGATGTGAATGGGGCCTCGGTCCAACCTTGTCACGCCTCGCAGCCAGGTGGCCATGAAGTCGCTTGCGCAGATTGAAGCGGATGTGTGCTCGATGGCATCGACCATCGCCGCACCCGCGCAGGCCTTGCCGACCTTCGGCCGGTCGAGGGATGGTGCACACCCGCACATCGAGGTGAGTGCCGGGGCCTACCACCATGTTGTGATCGAGCGCGGGATCGAACTCGAACGCCGCAGTACGACGGACTATCAGGAATTGCTCTGCTGGGTGTTTGCGGATGTCACCCACCAGATGGCGTTCGAGTTCGAGCTTCATCACCGTGTCGAAGGCCAGGACGCGCGCAGACTGGCCTTTCGCCGGCAGTTGGAGCTCATGGCCCTGCTCGGCCCGGTGTTCGAGGACAGGGCCCGCCGCAACATCGAGCGCATCCTCAGGAAGGCGCCCTACCGTGACGACCCAGGCCGATCGGGTGGGTCTGCATGACCGATGCAGGCTCACGCCTCGGGTGAAGCGGGCAAGGTGTTGTGGTGGGGGCTGTGCAAGGGGCGCTGTGGGAGAGGCGCTGTGGCCGGGCCCCACGGTTCGGCCATGCCTCTGGCCGGGGCATTCGCCACGGAGGGCGGGTGTTGGCCACAATGGTTCAGGGCGATGTCGGTCTGCCACGCTCACCCCCGCACGGCAACACACCCCACCACACAGGAGGCCACCGCGATGCTGAACGACCTGTCGGCTGAGATCAGAGCGCTGGAGGCCCAGGCCGCTGACCCTGAGCGACTGCGGCTGGCTTTTGGCCACGCGTGCGTCGAGCGCGTCCGCCACCTGCTCGAAGACAGCGAGGTGATCCGCTGCCTCGACGTGCTTGCAGCCTACCTGGACGGCCGCAGCGACCGCGCCAGCCTGCAGCAAGCCGCCCTCGACGCGGCTGCGCTGGCCAATCACCACCCGGGTTCGCGGTCGCTCGACGGTGTGGGCCACGCCGCCGTGTCGGCAAGTTACGCGGTGGCCCACGCCTTGTCCGGCCGGGCCGGCCAGGCGGCCGAGTATGCCGCCTATGCAAGCGTCTACGGCGGCGGGGGGTATGGTGCGGTGGCCGATGCCGACTCGTTCGTGCCTGAACGGGCATGGCAACTGGCCACGCTGCGCCAACTGGCGAATGTGACTCAAGGGTCAGGCGTGGCGGCCTGACCGGCGGGCGGTCCCGGCGCCGGGGGGCGGCTCGCGGCCGGGCCGGGCCGGGCCGGACGTTCAGGCCAGGTCCTCGTGCAGGCAGAGGACGTTGCCCTCCGTGTCCTTAAACCAGGCGGCCTTTTCTGCGCCGAGCACGCAGACGTGGTTCACCGTCTTGAAATCCGGAAAGTCGTAGTCTTCGAAGACGACGCCCTGCTGCTTCAGGCGTTCGATGGCGGCGGCGATGTTGTCCACCTTGAAGCTCACGGCCGTGTGCTCGGCTTTGGTTCCTTCGGGCTTGGGGAACAGGGCGATGGCCGTGCCGCCGACCTGATAGGTGAACTTGCCGTCCGGCTTCAGCGTGCCGGCCTGAAGGCCCAGGCGGTTCTCGTAGAAGGCTCGTGCACGGCCCATGTCGATCACGGGCAGCATGACGGTCACGGATGCGTGGTTCAGCATGCGCTTTCCCCTTGAGTGAGCGGGCAGCCCTGCACGGGGCCGCCTTCGTCCAGCACCTCCCGTCGTGCCAGCATACTCCTGCGCGGGCCGGGTGAGCGTGTCACGAGCCCCTGGGCAGCGCGCCCGCCGCGCAGATCGTGCGGCCGGCGGCATCGCGGTTCACACCGCGCTCAACGTGGGGTGGTCGTCCGGCCTGCCGTGCAGCTGCGGGGGGTGGGTGACGATGCTGCGCAGGTCCGGCCTTGCCGTGCGCAGCGCCTCGACATCCGGCCGGGGGCGGGCCAGTTGCGGCGCACTGGCGAAGGCCTGCTCGAGCGCGTGAGCTGCGCCCAGCAGCCGGGTGTCGTCGCGCAGCGGCGCGATCAGCTGCAGACCGAAGGGCATGCCGCGTGCGTCGCGCCCGCATGGCAGGGCCAGGGCCGGGTTGGTCGCCAGTGTCACGATGTAGGTGAGCGCCAGCCACTGGTAGTAGTTGCGCATCGGCTGGCGGTCGATCTCGCGTGCGTACAGGTCGGTCCACGGGAACGGGGACACCGGCGTCACGGGCGCCACCACGAGGTCGTACTGCTCGAACAGCGCCTGCATGCGCCGGGCGATGCGGGTCTGCTCCAGGTGCGCCCAGGCGCGGTCGGCCAGGGTGATCGAAGCGGCCATCTCGACGTTCGATCGCACGTTCGGGCCCAGGGTGTCCGGTGCGTCGCGGTAGGTGTCGGCAAAGGCGGCGACAAAGCTCTCGGCACGCAGGATGTCGAAGGCGCGGTCTGCGTCACCCAGCGCGGGTTCGATCCGTTCGCAACGCGCGACCCAGGGTGCGATGGTCTCGATGCGCTGGCGGAAGGTTGCGCGGATGTCGGCGTCGACCGCGCAGATGCCGAAGTCCTCGGTCCAGCCGATGCGCAGGCCGGCCAGGTCCACCTGCGGCAGGGGCCACACATCGGCTGCACCTGCGGGGTACGACAAGGGGTCGCGACGGTCGAGGCCGACCATCGCACCCAGCAGAAGCGCGGTGTCCGGCACGTTGCGTGCCATCGGGCCGAGCACCGAGATGGCTGACCAGCCCAGCGGCCGGGCGTCATTGGCCACCAGCCCCGGCGAAGGCCGCAGCCCGACCACACCGCACAGCGCGGCGGGGATGCGCAGCGAGCCACCGGTGTCCGAGCCGGTGCAGATCGGCAGCATGTCCACCGCGAGGGCAGCGGCGGACCCTCCGGAGGATCCACCCGCATTGAGCGACGGGTTGAACGGGTTGCCCGTGGCGCCCCACACGGGGTTGCGGGTGTTGGCACCTGCACCCATGTCGGGCACGTTGGTCTTGGCCACCACGATCGCACCGGCAGAGCGCAGTCGGGCGACCAGGCCGTTGTCGACGCTCGGGACGTTGCCGCGCAGCCGGATGTTGCCGCAGGTCGTCAGCAGGCCGGCGGTGTCCTGCAGGTCCTTCACGCCCAGCGGCAGGCCATGCAGGCGGCCCAGCGGCCTGCCGGCCATGACCTCGGCTTCGGCGGCACGCGCTGATGCGCGGGCACGCTCGAAGTCGGTGGCGCAGATGGCGTTGATGCCAGGGTTCAGCGACTCGATGCGTGCGATGCACGCGTCGAGCAGCTCGACGGGCGACAGACGGCGGCTGCCGATCATCGCGCGCAGTTCGACCGCGCTGAGTTCAACGAGTGATCGGTCGGTGCTCATGTGTTCAGTCCGGCGTCAGCCCGGCCTTGTGCACATAGGCACGGATCAGGGGCAGCTCCCTGGTCACCCGTGTGTCGTAGGCGGTCGGGGGTTCGTAGGCGACGTCGACGCCGGCCTTGGTCAGGTCGCCCTGGGTGGCCGGGTCGGCCAGCGCACTGACAAACGCCTTGTTCAGCGCGGCCTGCACGGCCGGGGGCAGGCCACGCGGGGCCACGATCGTGATCCACGGCACCATCTCGAAGCCCGGGTACCCGGATTCGGCGATGCTGGGCACCTTGGGCAGCGAGGGGGACGGCTTGAGCGAGGTCACCGCGATGGCCTTGACCCGGCCCGCCTGCAGCATGGGGATGGCTGCCACATTGGTGTCGAAGGTCAGCTGGACCTGACCGCCGATCAGGTCCTGCATGGCGGGTGCACTGCCCTTGTACGGCACGTGGGTGATCTGCGTGCCGGTCTGGACCTTGAACATCTCGCCGGCGAAATGCGAGGTGGTGCCGTTGCCGAACGAGCCGTAGCTCATCTTGCCGGGCTGGCTCCTGGCCAGTGCCACGAGCTCGGCCACGGTATTGGCCTGTACCGACGGATGGGCCAGCAGCACCAGTGGCGAGGTGCCCAGGATGCCGATGGCCTCGAAGCTTTTCAGCGGGTCATACGGCAGCCTGGACTTCAGGCCCGGGTTGATGGTGAACGTGGTGTTCGAGCTGATCAGCAGGGTGTAGCCGTCGGCAGCGGACTGGGCCACCGCGCCCGCGCCGATCACCGTGCCGGCCCCCGCCTTGTTCTCGACGATCACCGGCTGCTTCAGGTGCGGGGCCATCCCCTTGGCCATGATGCGGGCCACCGTGTCGGTGGCGCCGCCGGGCGGGTAGGGGACGACCAGGGTCACCGGCTTGTCCGGGAAGGCAGCCAATGCGCCTTGGGCGCAGGCGAGTGCGGCGGTGGCGATCAGCCAGCGGGAGCGTGTCATCGGGGGTTCCTTCCAGGGCGTGGCAAGGGGGCAGGCGAAGCGGTGCGGCACCGCAGGAGGATCAGTTCGGCCAGCACGTCGAGCTGCGCGGCGCATTGCGCCTCGGCCGGCCCGAACAGACGCATGATCCCGATGCCCCGCAACGTGGAGAGCACCAGGTCGGCCAGGGCGTCGACGTCCGGGGCCGTGGCGAGTTCGGGGAACACGCTGCGGAATCGTTCATGCAGCGACCTGCTCACGTCGGCCCGGCGTGACGCGATGTGCGCGCGCATCTCGGGATCGGAGGCGGCGCCGAAATAGACGTCCCACGCGGCCAGGAAGCGCGGCGGCTCGTAGACCGTCTCCCACAGGGCGCGCACGAAGCGGTGTGCCCGTTCGGGCAGCGGCAACTCGGCACCCGGCCAGGGCACACCGGTCCCCAGGCCCGAACGCAGGATCTCGTCGATGACCTGCATCATCAAGATGGCCTTGGAGCCGAAATGATGCTGCAGCGCACCGGGGGTGACGCCTGCCGCCTTGGCCACTTCGAACACGGTGGCCCCCTGGTAGCTGCGCTCGCGCACGACGTCGATCGTGGTGGCGATGAGGTGCTCGCGTGTGGCACGGCTGCGCTCGGCCTGGCGACGGGGCCGGGGCGGGGAGAGGGGGGCTGGGTCGACCATGTTGTCGAGATTAAACATTACAGGTGTAATGTAAAACGGGTGAAAACCCTCGCCGGAGTGCCCCGGGCAAAGTGGGTCGGGGCCACGGGTTTACCCTTGGGGTCGTGTTGTCGAAATGGCGACGGCTGTTTCGTCGTGTTGTCAGAGACTGCACTTGCAGCCTTCACCACCCACAGGAGCCTGACCATGTCCGACCGCAGCGTTCACCTTCACCGAGTCATCCGTGCCCAGCCCGAAAAGCTCTACCGGGCTTTCACCGAGCCCGATGCCCTGGCCAAGTGGCTTCCACCGCATGGCTTCACCTGTGTCGTGCACCACCTCGATGCCGTCACTGGCGGCAGCTTCAGGATGTCGTTTCGCAACTTCACGACGGGCGGATCGCACTCGTTCGGCGGCGAGTACCTGGAGCTGGTGCCCGCCCGCCGGATTCGCTACACCGACAAGTTCGATGACCCGAACCTGCCGGGCGAGATGCAGGTGACGGTGAGCTTCGAGCCGGTCTCATGCGGCACCGAACTGTCGGTCGTCCAGGAGGGCATACCGCAGGCCATTCCTCTGGAGATGTGCTACCTCGGCTGGCAGGAGTCACTCGCCCAGTTTGCCGCGCTGGTCGAGCCGGACATTCCGGGCTAGTGTCGTGAGTGGGAAGTTCGTTGAACCCGCGTCGCAGGCTCTGCGCCGTGCACACGAGCTTCCAATCGGCTTGCACGCGGTGCTTCCGCGAAGATTCCCGGGGCTGGGGCGGTCAGCGCAGGCTGCCTGCTCCGAGGGCGCTGGTACGATCGGCTGCGGGTTGAACTGCCGGCCGATGCGTCCAAGGGCGACCGGCGAGGCGATTTCCCGTCCCATCGACACAAGGTTCCCTGCAACGATGCTCACGTCAGTCCGTCGCGCCATCGCCTCCCGTGCCGAAGTGGCCTTGGAAGTGATCGGCCTCGTCTTCGCGTTGTCTGGCGCAACCGTGGCCGCCGTGTTCGGCCGAGGCCTGCTGGCGCTCATGCTGGGCGCAGTGGTGCTTGGCATCTTCTTTCGTCTGACCGGCCGTCGACGGGCGCGCCAGGCCGCGGTCGCAGCCCCGCCGGGCTGGGTGTACGCGGCCAGTGCGCTGCTGTCGGTGGTGGAAGTCGGCGTGCTGGTGGAGGCCACCGACCTGCCTGTGCGGTTCCACCAGGAAGGCTTTGCGCTATTTCACTGGGTGCTGGTACTGACCGCCCTGTTTGCAGCCTTCTGGCTGCAACTGATGCTGCTGCGTGCCGTTGTTGCGCGCAGGCGAGTGCGCGGCGCAATGCCGACATCGGACCTTCATTGAGCGATATGCATGACGAAGACAAGGGATCGGCGCACCATCGACGATGTACTTCAGGGTGCCGCGGATGTCTTGTTCCCTGGTGTCATGCCAACGCCACGCATCACACCCGTCACCGCGGACGCCTCCGGTGACACGCCGCTTCACGTCTACCTCTGGCGGCGGGACGCGTACGCTGTGCGCACGCTGCTTGCACATGGTGCGGACGTCAACGCCGCAGGGGACATGGGCGAGACTGCGCTGCATGTGGCTGCACGTCAATGCCCCGCTGACATCATTGCAGCAGTTCTGGCAGCGGGCGCGCGCGAAGACAGGGTGTCGGAGTTCGGGCAGACGCCATCGCAGCTGGCGCGCGAACTTGACCGGGCCCCGGTCTACCAGGAGGCCAGGCGTCTGGCCAGGGAGTCGAAGCCGTTCGGCCAACGCAGCTAGCGCAGCCTGAACCGACGCCATCTGCGACATGCCGGCCTGGGCACAATCCATGCATGCTGCCGGTCGTCGCAGCGACTGGAGAGACCGATGGAATATGTATACATGCCGTTGCAGCTTGCGCCGGGTCAGCTCAATCAGCCCATCCTGCCGAACTGGTCGTTCAACCTGTTCAACGTGAACCTGGGGGCGTCGTCGAATGCGGCGCTGGAGCAGGCCGCCTTGCGCAAGGTCGGCAGCTATGGCAAGCAGATCGGGCATCTGGCCGAGGCGCTGGAGGTGGTCATCACGCGCCTGCGTCTCCTGGAGAGCGACGGCCTGACGCAGGCCGAGAAGGACTGTCTTGCGGTGTTCCTCGGGGATGTGGCGGCCGTGCGCAAGCTCAAGGCAGACGGTGTCTGAAGCGCTGACTCGCACACTCGCATGGGCTGCCGGCCTGGCCCTGCTGGGCGGATGCGCCAGCACACAGGTGTCGGTGTCCCCATCGCCCCAGGCACCCGTGTGCGACCGCAGCGCGACGGCGCTGGTGCTGTGGGCGCCGCAATGGCGGCCGGATCAGAAGGACGTTGCGGCGCGCGAGGCGGCTGCGGCGTCCGGGCTTGACGAATTCTTCAGGAGCGCCGGCTGTTTTGGTCGCACGCAATTGCGCCGCGCAGGCAGCCTGAGTCCCCAGGCCATCGCCTCGGAAGCGGGCGCGCCGGGCGGGCCGTTCGATGTGGTGCTCACCCTGGCGGTGCGTGAGCTGGGGCCGGTGGTCAGGCTGCTGTCATCGGCCGCACTCGTCGAAGGTGGCACCGAGGTGGTCCTGCAGGTCACGGCGCGCCGCGTCAACGATGGCGAGCCGGTGCGCGAGTTCACGGCACATTGGCGCCATGGGGGGCCCGGCGTGATCAAGGGCGTGCGCAGCCTGCCCGATGACATGCGCTCGGCCCTGCGCGGCGCGCTGCAGCCCCAGCCGCCCGGGCAGTGACCACGCGGCCGCCGGCACACCACCTTGGCCGGCCCGACGCAGGGCGCTACATTGCGGGCTGGCTGGCCGCAGCAGCGTCTGTGCCTTTGCCTGCGCGCGCCGGCCTTGCGGCGCATCCCCCATCGAATCCCTCTTCCACGGGGCGCATCGCCATGACGAATCCCTTGCCTGAAGGTCTCAGAACACCGGTGGTCCTGGCGCCTGGCGCCGGCCGGAGCTATCCCATGGGCCGGATTGCCGCGGTCTTCAAGGCCGATGGCGACGAGACCGTGCAGCGGTACTCGATCTCGGAATGGTGGCTGGAAGCCCGCACGCAGGGGCCGGGTGCCCATGCCCACGACGAGGACGACGTGTTTTTCGTGATCGAGGGGACCATGAGCTTTCTGCTTGGCGACGAGTGGATCGACGGCCCACCCGGCACCTTCGTGCTGGTGCCGGGCGGCATGCGCCATGACTTCGAGAATCGAAGCAACGCCCGGGCCGGTGTGCTGAACATCTCGGTGCCCGGGGGCTTCGAGCCAAACATGCCTGCCATCAGTGAATGGTTCCGCGAGCATCCTCCTGG
>CBFGPV010000119.1:0-13345 GCA_965650765.1 uncultured Burkholderiales bacterium | reverse complement strand
GCACTGCCCGGGCTGAAGGAGCGGGTCACCGAGCAGACCGGTTTTGCGTCGATGATCGTCAACCCCTTTGAAGGCATGAAGCTTGGCTCCAGCGTGCGTGAAAGCAAGCTGCGGCGCGAGGCGCCTTCCTATCTCACGGCTTGCGGGCTCGCGATGCGGAGGTTCCTGCAATGATCCTGATCAACCTGCTGCCCCACCGGGAAGAAAAGCGCAAGCGGCGCCGCCAGGCGTTCTTCTCGGCGCTGGGGCTGGCTGCGCTCGGGGGCGTGCTGATCGTTGCGCTGTGGTACGGTTTGCTGCAGCAAATGATTGCGTCCCAGCAGCAGCGCAATGACTTCCTGCAGTCCGAGATCCGCAAGCTCGAGGACCAGATCAAGGACATCGCCAACCTGCGTGCCGAGATCGAAGCCCTCAAGGCTCGCCAGAAGGCGGTCGAGGACCTCCAGACCGACCGCAACGTGCCGGTGCACCTGCTCAACGAACTCGTGCGGCACACGCCGGAAGGCATCTACCTCACGCAGATCAAGCAGGAAGGGCAGACCGTCACCGTGTCGGGTATTGCCCAGACCAACGAGCGCGTGTCCGAATTCCTGCGCAACACAGCCTACCGTTCGACGTGGCTGGAGCGCCCGGAACTGCTCGAGATCAAGTTGCCGAAGGAAGAATCGCGCGTCAACAGCCGGCAGCCGCGCCAGCGTGAAGTGAAGCGCCTGTTCGAGTTTTCGATGAAGGTGAGCCTCAAACGTCCGCAGTCTGCCGAGGGTGCCGACGGAGCGGCTTCGGCGCCTGCACCGGCGCCGGCGGCTGCCGCACCCAAGCAGTCGTGAGCGGGGAATCAGCATGGCCAAGACTGCATTGAACATCAACCTCACCCAGTTCTCGGACGAGATCGTCTCCCAGTTTCGTGGGCTGGACCCCAATCAACCGGGTCAGTGGCCCATCCTGCCCAAGGCAGCTGCCTGGGTCGCTGCCGCGCTTGCAGTGGTGGTGCTCGGGTGGTTCCTTCTGTTGACGCAGGAGGCTGACAACCTCCAGATGGAACGTGACCGTGAGCCTCAGCTCAAGCAGGACTACCGCGCGAAGCTCGGGCAGGCCATCAACCTCGGTGAACTGCGCAAGCAACGGCTGCAGGTGCAGGAGTATGTGACCCAGCTTGAAAAGCAGCTGCCCGGCAAGGCCGAGATGGACGCGCTGCTGTCCGACATCAATCAGGCGGGCATCGGCCGCGGATTGCAGTTCGAACTGTTCAAGCCCGGCCAGGTGGTCGTGAAGGATTACTACGCCGAGTTGCCCATCCAGATCCGCGTGACTGGCAAGTACCACGACATCGGGTCCTTCACCGCCGACATCGGCAACCTGTCGCGCATCGTGACCCTGCACGGACTCGTGATCGAGCTGGCGAGCAAGGAGCGCGATCGCGATCCCAATGGACCGCTGGCGATGGACGCGACGGCCCGGACCTACCGCTACCTCGACCAGGCTGAGGTGGAAGAACAACGCAAGGCGGCCGCGGCCGCCAAGGCGGCGGCCGGAGGCAAGAAGCCATGATTGCGCGCATTTCCCGTCGTCACGATGCACCGGCAGGCGCAGCGGCGCTGTGTCGTGGTGCATGGCTCGTCCTGGGAATCGGAGCCCTGACGCTGATGAGTGCATGCAGCAGTCCGGAGGACGAGCTGCAGGCCTGGATGGAAGAACAGAAACGCACCGTGCGGCCGACGGTCAGGCCACTCGAGGCTCCCAAGAAGTTCGATCCGCAGGCCTACGCATCGGCTGAGGGTGTGGATCCATATTCAACCCAGAAGCTGACCGTGGCCCTCAAGCTGGAGGCTCGGCAGCCGAATTCACTGATTGCAGCCGAACTGGACCGTCGACGCGAGCCGCTTGAAGCCTATCCCCTGGACAGCATGACCATGGTGGGCAGCGTCTCGAAGCAGGGGCGTCCTTATGCGCTGCTGAAAGTGGATGAACTCCTGTACCAAGTCAAGGTGGGTGACTACATGGGCCAAAACTATGGCCGGATCACGAGCATCAGCGAAACGGAGCTCACCCTCCGCGAGATCGTTCAGGACGCTGCCGGTGAGTGGGTCGAGAGGATGGGCACGTTGCAGCTCCAGGAGAAAGCGCGATGAGAAGCATGTACAAGAACATCACCAAGGCTTCGTGGCGCGCCGCTGCCGCGGGCATCATGACCCTGATGGCGTCTTCGCTGGCCTGGGCTCAGAACACGATCCAGTCCGTGAGTACCAGCCAGCAGGCGGGTTCGGAGGTCATTCGCATCGAGCTGGCACAGCCGCTGGCGGCCGTCCCGGCGGGCTTTACCGTCCAGGCGCCTCCGCGGGTGGCCATTGACCTGCCGGGAGTCACCAACGGGACGGGGCGCCCCACGATCGACGTGAACCAAGGCAATCTGCGCTCGGTGAGCCTTGCGCAGGCGGGCGACCGTACGCGCGTGGTGCTCAATCTCAAGCAGGCAGCCAGCTACACCGCTCAGCTGCAGGGCAATGCCCTGCTCGTGGTGCTCGATCCGGCCCAGGCAGCAGCGCCTACTTCGCCGCGTGCCACGGCGCAGTTCTCCGATAGTCTGAACACGACCCAGCTCCCGCTGAACAACGTCGACTTCAGGCGCGGTCAGGACGGTGCCGGCCGCGTGATCGTCGATCTGCCGAACAACCAGGTGGGTGTGGACATCCGCCAGCAGGGCACTGGCCTGGTCGTGGAGTTCCTGCGTTCAAGCGTGCCTGACAGCCTGCGTCGCAAACTCGACGTGGGGGACTTCGGCACTCCGGTGCAGACCATCACCACCTCTCAGGTCGGCGATCGCGTCCGTATGGTCGTCGAGCCGCGCGGCCTGTGGGAACACTCGGCATACCAGAGCGACAACCAGTTCGTGCTGGAAGTCCGTGCCCAGAAGATCGACCCGAACAAGCTTGTCCAGGGTCCGGGTTACCAGGGTGAAAAGCTGTCGCTCAATTTCCAGAGCATTGAGGTCCGGGCGCTGCTGCAGGTGATCGCCGACTTCACCAACTTCAATGTCGTGACCAGCGACACGGTGACCGGTAGCGTGACGCTGCGCCTCAAGGACGTGCCCTGGGACCAGGCGCTGGACATCATCCTTCAGGCCAAGGGCCTGGGCATGCGCAAGGTTGGCAACGTGCTGTGGATCGCGCCCAAGGACGAGATCATCCGGCGCGAAAAGGACGATCTCGAGGCCAAGGCCAAGGTGGCACAGCTCGAGCCGCTGCGGATGCAGCTGTTCCAGATGAACTACGCACGCGCCGAAGAAGTGGCGCAGGTGCTGAAGGGCCTGTCGAACCAGAATTTCCTGAGTCAGTTGCGTGCTCTCTCTTCGGGCGACCCCGAGGCGAACACCACCGTGTTGTCCTCGCGCGGCAGCGTCACCGCCGAGAAGCGGACCAACCAGCTGTTCGTCACCGACACGCCCACGCGCCTTGAAGAGATCCAGCGGATCATCGCCCAGATCGACATTCCGGTCCGCCAGGTGATGATCGAAGCGCGGATTGTCGAGGCGTCCGACAGCTTCGGGCGTGAGCTCGGCGTGAAGCTGGGTGCGACGGACCTGCGCGGGCTGCGAGGCGGCGTGCCGGGCTGGGGTGGCAACAATCGCATCGGGATCACCGGCAGCTACCTGGGGATCGGTGAGCAGACCGGTCAGGCCGCCGTGACGTCGGGCAGCTACATCCCGAACAGCTACTTCCTGAACATGCCGGCCGCAGCCATCGGTGGCATCGCGCCCGCCTCGGTCGCGCTGTCACTGTTCGGCTCCAGTTCAAACCGCTTCCTGAACCTTGAACTGTCTGCGCTCGAAGCGGATGGCAAAGGCAAGATCATCTCCAGTCCGCGCGTGATCACATCGGACCAGCGGGAAGCGCTGATCGAGCAAGGTACCGAGATTCCCTATCAGGAAGCCTCCTCCAGCGGTGCCACCTCGGTGTCGTTCAAGAAGGCGGTCATGGCGCTGCGCGTCGTGCCGCAGATCACGCCCGAAGGCAATGTGATCATGAGTGTGCTGATCTCCAAGGACCGAGTTGGTGACGTCGTCGCTGGCGTGCCTTCGATCGACACCAAGAAGATCAACACCCAGGTGTTGGTCGAGAACGGCGGCACCGTGGTGATTGGCGGCATCTTCGAACAAGAGGAGTCCGAGAGCACCACCAAGGTACCCCTGCTTGGGGACCTGCCCGCAGTGGGCAATCTGTTCAAGAGCCGCAGCCGCAGCACGCAGAAGACTGAGCTGCTGGTGTTCCTGACGCCGCGCGTCATCTCTGACCGTACTGCCGTGCGCTGACCCGATCGGCTGGATCAACAAGAAAGCTCTAGGAAGCTAAGACATGAAGATTGTGAAGGGACTGCTGGCGCTGTTTGCGTCCATGGCCATCGTCAGCTGCGGCGGGGGAGGCAGCGATGCTGGTACGCCACCGTTCGGCGAAGGCCAAACTCCGAACGCACGGGCCTCGCGCCTGCTGCTCAGTCTGGCCAGCAACTCGGTCAGCAATGGCGGCGAAGGCACCGTGGAAGCGACGGCGACGGTGACTGATGCCAACGGGCAGACGTTGAGCGGCGTGACGGTCAATTTCCAGGTGGACTCGGGCGCATCGTTCACTCAGACTGATGCCACAACGAACGAACAGGGCCAGGTCAAGGCACTGGTGTCGATCGGTGCAGACCGCTCCAATCGCATCATCAACGTCAAGGCCAATGCCGACACGCTGCAGGCCGAGGCATCCTTTGCGGTCACGGGGGCCAAGCTCACCGGCACGCCTTTGCCGGCAGTCGTTGCCCCGGGCAGTGCGAACAACCGCGTCGAGTTCCGCCTGGTCGATGCGAACGACAATCCGATGGTCGGTCAGCGCATCTCGGTGAGTGGTACCGGTCTGAGCGGCGCGAGCGGCACTACCGGTGCCAACGGCGAGTTCACGTTCATCTACACGGCTCCCACCCAGCTGGGCAACCTGGACGTCACCGCCACGGCTGGCGGGGTCAGCCGCGTGCAGACGGTGCTGGTGCAGTCGACGACGAGCGACATCCCCGTCGTGACGGTTCCCATCCGGTCGGCTTCGGTTGCGGCAACCCCGAGTGTGGTCCCGGTCAACTCTGGCAACACGAACAACCGGTCCGAGATCCGTGCCCTGTTCCTGGGTGACAACAACGCACCGATCAAGAACGTGCGCGTGCGCTTCGACCTGAACGGGGATGCCAACTCCATCGGCGGCACGTTCACGGCGCAGGACAACATCGTCTACTCTGACGCCAGCGGCTTCGCCACCACGGCCTACATCGCCGGTTCGCGATCCAGCCCCACTGATGGTCTGACAGTTCGTGCCTGCTATTCGGGCAGCGACTTCCCGGTTGGCACCTGCCCGAACCAGACCCTGGTCACGCTGACGATCACCAACGAACCGCTGGGCATCACCATCGGCACCAATGAGTTCGTCGAGAACGGTGAAGGCAACCTGACCTACATCAAGCGCTTCGTGGTCCTGGTCGTGGATTCGTCGGGCAAGGCCATGGCCAATGTCGACATCACGCCCTCGATCGACCTGACGCACTTCGGCAAGGGCTTCTACCAGGTCAACCGCGGCGTGGATCCCGAGCAGTGGATGAAGGTCAGCGGCTTTGCCGAGGTGGATCACGACGGTGATCCGGACACCGCGCCGCAGCTCCAGCCCATCTTCGGCGGCAACGTCGACACCTGCGCGAACGAAGACAAGAACCGCAACGGTGTGCTTGAGGGTGTCGGAAACACCGGGGAAGACCTGGACCGCGACGGTGCGCTGGAACCCCGCCGCTCCGATGTGGCGATCTCGATCACCGGCAGCAGCAAGACCGATGCCGCAGGACGCGCGTTCCTGCAGATCGAGTACCCGCGGAACGTCGCTAGCTGGGTCGACTACAACATCCAGATCGCAGGTGCGGTTGCGGGTACGGAAGGCCGAGCCAACTTCGTGGGCCGACTGCCCGTGCCGGCGCAAGCGATTCTCACCGTCGATTCGAGCCCGGCGTTCGTGGTCAGTCCGTACGGCGTGCAGCCGGGATGCGACAACCCGGACTGATGCAGGCAGGCAAACTTGCCCTGGTGGGCCTGCCCGGCGGTGGCAAGTCCACCGTGGGCAGGCAGCTGGCCAAACGGCTCGGTGTCGAGTTCAAGGACTCCGACACCGTCATCGAAGACCGGATCGGAGGTTCGATCCGGTCTTTTTTCGAGCAAAACGGTGAGGCCGCCTTCCGCGACATCGAGGAAGCGGTGATTGCCGAGCTGGTGGCCCAGCCCACGTCCATGGTGCTCGCCACCGGCGGCGGCGCCGTGCTGCGGCCTGCCAATCGTGAGGCGCTGCACCGGCATTCGACGGTCATCTACCTGCGCTCCACCCCCGAAGAGCTGTACCGCCGCCTGCGGCATGACACGCAGCGCCCGCTGCTGCAGGTCAAGGACCCACTGGCCAAGCTACGTGAGCTGTTCGAGCAGCGCGACCCGCTGTATCGCGAGGCGTCGCACTTCGCCATCGACACCGGGCGACCGTCAGTGTCGACCCTGGTCAACATGATCCTGATGCAACTGGAACTGGCCGGGGTGGTCGACGCCAACCGGGTCGACTCCAGCGTGCGCTGAATCCCGGCGTGCGGTCGCTCAGACCGTACACTTCGGGCATGTCCAGTACCGTCCCCACCCAACGTGTCGGCATTTCCCTGGCCGATCGCAGCTATGACATCCACATCGGTTCGGGCCTGCTGAGCGCAGCAGACAGCCTGGCCGGGCTGCCCCGCAGTGCGCATGCGCTGATCGTCACCAACACCACCGTTGCGCCGCTGTACGCGCAGCGTCTGAGTGCAGCGTTGTCCACGGTGCATGCCCACGTCGACTGCCTCGCCCTGCCCGACGGCGAAGCCCACAAGGACTGGGAGACCCTGAACCTGATCTTCGACCGCCTGCTGGCACAGCGGGCTGACCGCAAGACGGTGCTTTATGCGCTGGGCGGTGGCGTGATCGGTGACATCACCGGCTTTGCAGCGGCCTGCTACATGCGCGGCATTCCGTTCGTGCAGGTGCCAACCACCTTGCTGGCCCAGGTCGATTCCTCGGTGGGCGGCAAGACCGCGGTCAACCATCCGCTGGGCAAGAACATGATCGGGGCGTTCTATCAGCCGCTGCGCGTGATTGCCGACCTCGACACGCTGGACACGCTGCCCGAACGGGAACTGCCCGCAGGCCTCGCCGAAGTCATCAAGTACGGACCGATCGCTGACGCCGACTTCCTGACCTGGATCGAACTCAATCTCGACGCCTTGTTGGCCCGCGACAAGGCGGCTCTGGCACACGCCGTGAAGCGTTCCTGCGAGATCAAGGCGTGGGTGGTCGGTCAGGACGAACGCGAGACCGGGCTGCGCGCCATCCTGAACTTCGGCCATACCTTCGGCCACGCGATCGAGGCCGGTCTCGGCTACGGGGCTTGGCTGCACGGCGAAGCGGTAGGCTGCGGCATGGTCATGGCCAGCGATCTGTCGGTCCGTCTGGGGCTGATGCCGCCGGACTTCCTCGACCGCATGCATCGGCTGATCGAGCGCGCCCGCCTGCCGGTGCGCGGGCCGGCCCTGGGCACCGAACGCTACCTGGACCTGATGCGGGTCGACAAGAAGAACGAACAAGGCGAGATCCGATTCGTGGTGATCGAGTCGCTGGGGCGTGCTGCGATGCGGCCGGCCCCTGACGAACTGGTGGGCCAGGTCCTGGAAGCCCACACCGAGCGCTGAGCCGGCCCATGCTTGCCGCCTACGCCTGCCGCCCCGAGCGCTCGCGCGGGCGACGTCATCCCGAACCGCCGGCACCTACCCGCAACGACTATCAGCGCGACCGCGACCGGATCGTGCACAGCACGGCCTTTCGCCGCCTGGTCTACAAGACACAGGTCTTCCTGAACCATGAAGGTGACCTGTTCCGCACGCGGCTCACGCACTCGCTTGAAGTGGCACAGCTCGGGCGCTCGATTGCCCGTGTGCTCGGGCTGCATGAGGATCTGGTCGAGGCGATCGCGCTGGCCCATGACCTCGGACACACGCCCTTCGGTCACGCCGGCCAGGATGCGTTGCACCAGTGCATGACCGGGCATGGCGGCTTCGAGCACAACCTGCAAAGCCTGCGTGTCATCGACGAACTCGAGGAACGCTACGCCGATTTCAACGGCCTGAACCTGAGCTTCGAGACCCGCGAGGGGGTGCTCAAGCACTGTGCCCGCACCCATGCGAGCAAGCTGGGCGACGTCGGCCGGCGCTTTCTGGAGGGCACCCAGCCCAGCCTGGAGGCGCAGCTGTGCAATCTGGCCGATGAGATCGCCTACAACGCGCATGACATCGATGACGGCGTGCGCTCCGGCCTGATCACGCTCGACCAGCTCGAAGCCGTGCCCTTGTTCCAGCGCCACCTTGATGACACCCGCCGCCAGCACCCACAACTGGGCGGGCGGCGGGTGCTGTTCGAAGCGATTCGCCGCATGCTGTCCGCGCAGGTCTATGACGTCATCGATGCCACACGGGCGGCGATCCAGGCCCACCGGCCGCAGGACGTCGACGAGGCCCGGCGCTGTCCGCCGCTGGTGGGCTTCACGCCGGCCATGCGCGACGACAGTGTGGTCCTCAAGCGTTTCCTGCGCACCAACCTGTACCGGCATCCCCAGGTGGTTGAAACCACGCTGCGCGGGCAGCAGGTGGTGCGTGAGCTGTTCGAGGCCTACCTGGCGCAGCCCGATCAGATGCCGCCCGACCATGCGGCCCAGGCCGACCGCCATCGGGCCATCGCGGACTACATCGCCGGCATGACCGATCGTTTCGCGATTCGGGAGCATGAGCGTCTGACGGGCACCCGCCTGTTCTGAATCACGCCCGGGCCACCGTACGACGCCGCGGCCCGGTGCCGGCCCTAGAATGGCGCCAAGACTGTCCCCATTAATGACTCATGGCGCGCCTTCCCCGGCTGGTGATCCCCGGCTGCCCCCACCACATCGTGTTGCGAAGTCACAACGCGCAACCGGCCTTTCTCGATGAGATCGATCGCCAGGCCTGGCTTTCGGCGCTACAGGAGTCGGCTTCGCTGACGCAGGTGGCCGTGCATGCCTATGCGCTGCTCGACGACCGGGTTCATCTGCTGGTCACGCCCCCCGCTGCCGACGGCATGAGCAAGCTCATGCAGTCCATCGGGCGCCGCTACGGGGCGGGCTTCAACCGTCGCCATGGTCGCTCCGGCTCCTTGTGGGAGGGGCGCTTCCGGGCCGGTGTCGTGGAGCCGGAGCGCCACCTCATCGACGTGTGCGTGTTCATCGAGTCCTGTGCGGTGCAGCAGGGCCTGGCGGCCAGCGCGCAACAGTGGCCCTGGTCCAGCCATGCGCATCATGTGGGTCAGCGCATCGATCCGGTGATCGTCGACCATGCGGCCTACTGGGCTCTGGGCAACACGCCGTTCGATCGTCAGGCAGCTTACCGCGCGGCCTTCGAACAAGGCTTGGCATCGTCATTGCATGGGCACATCGGCTCGACCGCCGAGAAGGGCTGGGCGCTGGGCTCGGCGGCCTTCATCGCCAGTCTGGCCAAGCGCACCGACCGCCCCTTGAGTCCGCGTCCGCGAGGGCGTCCCCGTGGAACGGGCTCGCGTCAGAGCGACCGATCATCTATGTCCCCAATTAATGAAAGCAGTCAGAGCAAGATTGAATAAATGGTGTCTGACCCCATTTAATTCCGCTTGACGTGCTGCTGCAGCGCAGTATTCTCCGAGTTATCCCTAACGATGACTCGGAGTGCGCCATGAACAAGGCCGCCCTGGGGGGACCTTCCCCCGAAGAAATCCAATCGCTGGCACAGCAGGGTCTGTACGACCCGGCCAACGAAAAAGACGCTTGCGGCGTGGGCTTTGTCGCCCACATCAAGGGCCAGAAGGCGCACAGCATCGTGGCCCAGGGTCTGAAGATCCTCGAAAACCTCGACCACCGGGGTGCCGTCGGTGCCGACAAGCTGATGGGCGACGGCGCCGGCATCCTGATCCAGATCCCCGACGAGCTCTACCGCGCCGAAATGGCCGCCCAGGGCGTCGAGCTGCCCCCGCCGGGCGAATATGGCGTGGGCATGATCTTCCTGCCGAAGGAGCATGCGTCCCGCCTGGCCTGCGAGCAGGAGCTGGAGCGCGCCGTCAAGGCCGAGGGCCAGGTGCTGCTGGGCTGGCGCGACGTGCCGGTGGACCGCGACATGCCGATGTCGCCCACGGTGCGCGAGAAAGAGCCGGTGATCCGCCAGATCTTCATCGGCCGCGGCCACGACATCATCGTGCCCGATGCCCTGGAGCGTAAGCTCTACGTGATCCGCAAGACGGCTTCCAGCGCCATCCAGCGCCTCAAGCTCACCCACTCGCGCGAGTACTACGTGCCGAGCATGAGCTGCCGCACCATCATCTACAAGGGCCTGCTGCTGGCCGACCAGGTCGGCACCTACTTCAAGGACCTGCAGGACACGCGCACCGTCTCGGCCCTGGCCCTGGTGCACCAGCGCTTCTCGACCAACACCTTCCCCGAATGGCCGCTGGCCCACCCCTACCGCATGGTGGCCCACAACGGCGAGATCAACACGGTCAAGGGCAACTTCAACTGGATGCGCGCCCGTGAGGGCGTGATGGGTTCGCCCGTGCTGGGCGACGACCTCCAGAAGCTCTATCCGATCAGCTTCGAGGGCCAGTCCGACACCGCCACCTTCGACAATGCCCTCGAGCTGCTGACGATGGCCGGCTACCCGCTGGCACACGCCGCGATGATGATGATCCCCGAGGCGTGGGAGCAGCACACGATGATGGACGAGCGCCGCCGCGCGTTCTATGAATACCACGCCGCGATGCTGGAGCCCTGGGACGGCCCCGCGTCGATGGTCTTCACCGACGGCCGCCAGATCGGTGCCACGCTCGATCGCAACGGCCTGCGTCCGGCCCGCTACGTCGTGACCGACGAAGACCTCGTCGTGATGGCCTCCGAGTCCGGTGTGCTGCCCTTCCCCGAAAGCAAGATCGTCAAGAAGTGGCGTCTGCAACCGGGCAAGATGTTCCTGATCGACTTCGAGCAGGGCCGCATCGTCGACGACGAGGAACTCAAGAACCTCTATGCGTCGGCCAAGCCCTATCGCCAGTGGATCGAGAACGTGCGCGTCAAGCTCGACAGCATCGACGTCACCGGCACGCCCGGCGAGTTCTCCGAGTCCCTGCTCGACCGCCAGCAGGCCTTCGGCTACACCCAGGAAGACATCAAGTTCCTGCTGAGCCCGATGGCGCAAGCCGGCGAAGAGGGCATCGGCTCGATGGGCAACGACTCGCCGCTGGCGGTGCTGTCCAACAAGAACAAGCCGCTGTACAACTACTTCAAGCAGCTGTTCGCGCAGGTGACCAACCCGCCGATCGACCCGATCCGCGAGGCGATCGTGATGTCGCTGGTGTCGTTCATCGGCCCCAAGCCCAACCTGCTGGACATCAACGCGGTGAACCCGCCGATGCGGCTGGAAGTGTCCCAGCCCATCCTGGACTTCGACGACATGGCGCGCGTGCGCGACATCGAGCGCCACACCGGCGGCAAGTTCAAGAGCTACGAGCTCAACATCACCTATCCGCTGGCCTGGGGCCATGAAGGGGTGGAGGCCAAGCTCGCCTCGCTGTGTGCCGAAGCGGTCGATGCGCTCAAGACCGGCCACAACATCATCATCATCACCGACCGCCACATGAGCCGTGAGCAGGTCGCGATTCCGGCGCTGCTGGCGCTGTCGGCCATCCACCAGCATCTGGTGCGCGAGGGCCTGCGCACGACGGCGGGCCTGGTGGTCGAGACCGGCTCGGCGCGCGAGGTGCATCACTTCGCGGTGCTGGCCGGCTACGGCGCCGAGGCCGTGCATCCCTACCTGGCGATGGAGACCCTGGCCCAGCTGCACAAGGAGCTGCCCGGCGAGCTGAGCGCCGACAAGGCGATCTACAACTACATCAAGGCGATCGGCAAGGGGCTGTCGAAGATCATGTCCAAGATGGGCGTGTCGACCTACATGTCCTATTGCGGCGCGCAGCTCTTCGAGGCCATCGGCCTGGACAAGCCGCTGGTCGACAAGTACTTCCGTGGCACGGCCTCGCAGGTGGGCGGCATCGGTGTGTTCGAGGTCGCCGAAGAAGCCATCCGCATGCACCAGGCCGCCTTTGGCGATGACCCGGTGCTGCGCAACATGCTCGATGCCGGCGGCGAATACGCCTGGCGCGTGCGCGGCGAAGAGCACATGTGGACGCCGGACGCGATCGCCAAGCTGCAACACAGCACGCGTGCGAACAAGTTCGAGACCTACAAGGAATATGCACAGATCATCAACGACCAGTCGCGCCGCCACCTGACGCTGCGCGGGCTGTTCGAGTTCCGCATCGACCCGAGCAAGGCCATCCCGCTCGACGAGGTCGAATCGGCGGCCGAGATCGTCAAGCGTTTTGCCACCGGTGCGATGTCGCTCGGCTCGATCTCGACCGAGGCGCATTCGACGCTGGCCATCGCGATGAACCGCATCGGCGGCAAGTCCAACACCGGCGAAGGCGGTGAAGATCCGGCGCGTTATCGCAACGAACTCAAGGGCATTCCGATCAAGCAGGGCACCAAGGTGTCCGAGGTGGTGGGCGAGAAGGTCATCGAGGCTGACTACGAGCTGCAGGCCGGTGACTCGCTGCGCTCGAAGATCAAGCAGGTCGCCTCGGGCCGGTTCGGTGTGACCACCGAGTACCTGGTCTCGGCCGATCAGATCCAGATCAAGATGGCCCAGGGTGCCAAGCCGGGCGAGGGTGGCCAGCTGCCGGGCGGCAAGGTGTCCGACTACATCGGCTTCCTGCGCTACTCGGTGCCGGGCGTGGGCCTGATCAGCCCGCCGCCGCACCACGACATCTATTCGATCGAGGACCTGGCCCAGCTGATCCACGACCTGAAGAACACCAACCCGCGCGCCGACGTGTCGGTCAAGCTGGTGTCCGAGGTGGGCGTGGGCACGATCGCCGCTGGTGTGGCCAAGGCCAAGGCCGACCATGTGGTGATCGCCGGTCATGACGGTGGCACGGGCGCGTCGCCCTGGTCGTCGATCAAGCATGCCGGCACCCCCTGGGAGCTGGGCCTGGCCGAGACCCAGCAGACGCTGGTGCTCAACCGTCTGCGCAGCCGCATCCGCGTGCAGGCCGACGGCCAGATGAAGACCGGCCGCGACGTGGTGATCGGTGCACTGCTGGGCGCCGACGAGTTCGGTTTTGCCACGGCGCCGCTGGTGGTCGAGGGCTGCATCATGATGCGCAAGTGCCACC
>CBFGPV010000118.1:0-13350 GCA_965650765.1 uncultured Burkholderiales bacterium | reverse complement strand
CTGCCCCCTTTAGCCACTCGGGCACCCCTCCGCGGCGAACCACAGATTCTAGCAGGGTCCTTTGGGAAAAGCCATAGCTCTCGAAGAAAAGTGTGTCGACCCGCAGGCGCAGCCCCAGCACAGGGCCGTCACCAGACGATGCCCGGCTCGCCAGGGCGCTGGTGCGCAAGCCAGTCGCACGCCTTCGAGAAATGCCCACACCCGAGGAAGGGCTGGGGCGGGCGCAGGGCCGACAGCGGTGACGGATGGTTGGCGGTGAGCACAAGGTGCCGCGCCGCGTCGATCAGCGCCGACTTGCGCTGCGCCGGCGCGCCCCACAGCATGAAGACGCAGGGCCCGGCCACCTGCGACACATGCGTGATGAGCGCATCGGTGAGCATTTCCCAGCCCTGACGCGCATGGCTCTGAGGCTGGCCGTCCTCGACGGTCAGGGTGGTGTTGAGCAGCAGCACGCCCTGCGCCGCCCAGGCGCTCAGGTCACCGTTGCTGTGCCGCTGGACACCGACATCGGCAGCCAGCTCCTTGTGGATGTTGCGCAGGCTGGGTGGCACCCGCTGGCCGGCCGGCACCGAAAACGCCAGACCCTGGGCCTGGCCGGGCCCGTGGTAAGGGTCCTGACCCAGGATCACGACCCGCACCCGCTCGGGCGGCGTCAGATGCAGCGCATGGAATACGCGGGCCGGATAGACGACCGCGCCGGCAGCCACACGTCCATCGACAAACTCGATCAGCGCGCGGCCCGTCGCACTGTCGCGAAAGGTGTCGGTGACACCCCGCCAGGGGGGTGGCACCTCGTCGAAACAGCGCGACAGCGGCCGCTCGAGCCGGTTGCTGCCCGCTGGCGCGGTTGGCTGGGCTGCCGGCGCAGCGAACAGGTCGTGCTGCGCGTTCACCCGAACAGCTCGGCCAGTGCCCGCCCCGGGTCCGGTGCGCGCATGAAGGCCTCGCCCACCAGGAAGGCATGGACATCGGCCTCGCGCATGCGCCGTACATCGTCGCGGTCCAGGATGCCCGACTCGGTCACGAGCAGGCGGTCGCCCGGCACGTCGGCCAGCATGCCCAGGGTGGTGTCCAGCGTGACGTCGAAGGTGCGCAGGTTGCGGTTGTTGATGCCCACCAGCGGTGTCCTGAGCTTCAGCGCGCGCTGGAGTTCATCGGGATCGTGCACCTCCACCAGCACCGCCATGCCCAGTGCGTGGGCAACGGCCTCGAGGTCGGCCATCTGCGCATCGTCGAGGCAGGCGGCGATGAGCAGGATGCAGTCCGCGCCCCAGGCGCGCGCCTCGAACACCTGGTACTCGTCGACCATGAAGTCCTTGCGCAGCACGGGCAGCTCGCAGGCGGCACGGGCGCGCTGCAGGTATTCGGGCGAGCCCTGGAAGAACTGCACGTCGGTGAGCACCGACAGGCAGGCCGCGCCGTGGCGCGCATAGCTGGCTGCGATCTCGGCCGGCACGAAATGCTCGCGCAGCACGCCCTTGCTCGGGCTGGCCTTCTTGATCTCGGCGATCACGGCGGCCCGGCCGGCCGCGACCTGCTGGCGCAGGCTGCCGACGAAGTCCCGCTGTCCGCCCAGGGCTTCGGCCGCACGCCGCAGGGCCGTGGGCGCGGCACGCTGCCGGGCTGCGGCGATCTCCTCGTGCTTGACGGCCACGATCTTCTTGAGGATGTCGCTCATGTCCCCTGCTCCTGAAGGCGCAGCCCCCGGCCCGCAGGCCGGGGGCTCGAGATGGTGCGTGTCATGCCTTGAACTTCTGCGTGACGGCCACGAACTGGCTGAGCTTGGCCAGCGCCTTGCCCGAGGCCACGGCTTCACGCGCCATGCGCACGCCATCGGTGACCGACGGGGCGACGTTGGCGCAGTACAGCGCGCCGGCCGCATTGAGCAGCACGATGTCGCGCACCGGGCCGTCCTCGTTGGCCAGGGCCCGCTGGATGCACTGCACCGACTCGTCGCGGTCGGCCACCTTCAGCACGCGCAGGTCATAGACCGGCATACCGAAGTCGCTGGGGTGCACGGTGTATTCCTTGACCGAGCCGTCCTTGAGCTCACCCACCAGCGTCTCGCCGGACAGCGAGATCTCGTCCAGGCCGTTGAGTCCGTGCACCACCATGGCATGGTCGGCGCCGAGACGCTGCAGCACACGCACCTGGATGCCCACCAGGTCGGAGTGGAACACCCCCATCAGCTGGTTGGGCGCATCGGCCGGGTTGGTCAGCGGCCCCAGGATGTTGAACAGGGTGCGCACGCCCAGCTCCTTGCGCACCGGTGCCGCATGTTTCATCGAGGCATGGTGGCTCGGCGCAAACATGAAGCCGATGCCGGTTTCGGCCAGGCATTCGGCCACCTGCGTGGGCGTGAGCATGATGTTGACGCCCAGGGCCTCGAGCACGTCGGCGCTGCCGGTGCTCGACGACACACTGCGACCACCATGCTTGGCGACCCGCGCACCGGCGGCCGCGGCAACGATCATCGCGGCCGTCGAGATGTTGAAGGTGTGCGCGCCGTCGCCGCCGGTGCCGCACAGGTCCACCAGGTGGCGCTTGTCGGACACCACCACGGGCAGTGCGAACTCGCGCATGACCTGGGCCGCGGCGGTGATCTCGCCGATGGTTTCCTTCTTGACGCGCAGTCCCATGGCCAGCGCGGCGATCATCACGGGCGACATCTCGCCGCTCATGATGCGGCGCATCAGGGCCAGCATCTCGTCGTGGAAGATCTCGCGGTGCTCGATGACCCGCGTCAGGGCTTCGGTATCGGTGATGGGCATGTCGGTGTGCTCCTCAGTGCATGTCCAGGAAGTTCTTCAGCATCGCGTGCCCGTGTTCGGTCAGGATGGACTCCGGATGGAACTGCACGCCCTCCAGCGGGGTGGGCGTGCCCGCCAGGCCCTTGTGGCGCACCCCCATGATCTCGCCGTCCTCGGAGGTGGCGGTGATCTGCAGGCAATCGGGCAGGGTGTCGCGCTCGATGGCGAGCGAGTGGTAGCGGATCACCGTGAATTCGCGCGGCAGGTCGCGGAACAGGCCCTGCTGGTCGGTGGTGAGGACGCTGGTCTTGCCGTGCATCTGGCGCTGGGCGCGCACGATGCGCCCGCCGAGCGCCGCACCGATGCTCTGGTGGCCCAGGCACACGCCCAGCAGCGGCAGCTTGCCGGCAAAGTGCTGCACCGCACTCACGCAGATGCCGGCCTCGGCCGGCGAGCACGGCCCGGGCGACAGCACCAGGCGGTCGGGGCGCAGTTCGTGGATGCCTTCGAGCGTGATCTCGTCGTTGCGGAACACACGCACGTCCTCGCCCAGTTCACCGAAGTACTGCACGAGGTTGAAGGTGAAGGAGTCGTAGTTGTCGATCATCAGCAGCATGGTCGTTCTCCTTCGGCGCTCAGAAGCCTTCCTCGACCAGCTCGGCCGCGCGGATCAGTGCGCGGGCCTTGGCCTCGGTTTCCTTCCATTCCAGCTCGGGAACGGAATCGGCCACGACACCGGCTGCCGCCTGCACGTACAGCGTGTTGTCCTTGATGATGCCGGTGCGGATCGCGATGGCCACGTCCATGTCGCCGGCAAAGCTGAGGTAGCCGCAGGCGCCGCCGTAGATGCCGCGCTTGACGGGCTCGAGCTCGTCGATGATTTCCATGGCACGGATCTTGGGCGCCCCGGTCAGGGTGCCGGCCGGGAAGCTCGCGCGCAGCACGTCCAGGTTGGTCATGCCGTCCTTGAGCAGGCCCTCGACATTGCTGACGATGTGCATCACGTGCGAGTAGCGCTCGACGACGAATTCCTCGGTCACCTTGACGCTGCCGGTGCGGGCGATGCGGCCGATGTCGTTGCGCGCCAGGTCGATCAGCATCACGTGTTCGGCGCGCTCCTTCGGGTCGGCCAGCAGCTCGGCCTCGAGTGCCTTGTCCTGCTCCGGCGTGGCACCACGCGGGCGGGTGCCGGCAATCGGGCGGATGATGATCTTCTCGCCTTCCGGGCTGTGCTCGTGGCGCACCAGGATCTCCGGCGAGGCGCCGACGATATGGAAGTCGCCCATGTCATAGAAGTACATGTAGGGCGACGGGTTGAGCGAGCGCAGCGCCCGGTACAGGCTCAGGGGCGACTCGGTATAGCGCTTTTTCAGCCGCTGGCCGATCTGCACCTGCATCATGTCGCCGGCAGCGATGTACTCCTTCGACTTGAGCACCGCGGCCAGGTAGTCCTCCTTGGCGAACTCGCGCTCCACCGCATGCGAGACGCCGCGCCGTACCGGCGGTGCCGTGACGCTGTAGCGCAGCTTGTCACCCAGCTCGGCCAGACGGCGCTTGCCCTTGAAGTAGGCCTCGGGCTCGCGCGGGTCGGCATAGACGATCAGGTACAGCCGGCCCGACAGGTTGTCGATGACCGCAAGCTCTTCACATTGCAGCAGCAGGATGTCGGGCGTGTCGATGCCGCCGTCCTTGTGGGTGCGCGCCAGCTTGGGCTCGATGTAGCGCACCGTGTCGTAGCCGAAGTAGCCCGCCAGGCCGCCGCAAAAGCGCGGCAGTCCGGGGCGCAGGGCCACCTTGAAGCGCTTCTGGTACTCGGCGATGAAGTCCAGCGGGTTGCCCTCATGCGTCTCGACCACCTGGCCGTCGGTGACGACCTCGGTGGTCAGCCCGGTGGCGCGCAGCAGGGTGCGTGCCGGCAGGCCGATGAAGGAGTAGCGCCCGAAGCGCTCGCCGCCCACGACGGACTCGAGCAGGAAGCTGTGCTTGCCGTTGCCGGTGCTGTAGGCCAGCTTCAGGTAGAGCGACAACGGGGTTTCGAGGTCGGCAAACGCCTCGGCAATCAGGGGAATGCGGTTGTAGCCTTGTTGCGACAGGCTCTTGAATTCAAGTTCGGTGATCACGTGATGGCCCTCCGTGCCCGGACTGACGCCGCACCTGACGATGGCGCATGGCGATCCGCCCGAGCGGATTGTCTTTCAGGGAATCCGGGGATTCCGGGAGTGCCGGACTGGGCGCAGGGGCTTGCGACACCTTGGCGGCTTGCGCCAGGGGCCGGCCTTGCAGCAGCGGCAAACTAAACCAGTGCGGACGGGCGACGCCAGGGCCAAGCTCCCCGGTCGTGCGAACCTTTGGTCTGTTTGCGCGAAATGAACATGCGGGCCAGTGTAGCAGCCTGATCATCCGAAACGACGTTTCCGACCGGCGCGGCGGATGCCTGGCGTTTTCGCCGCGGCTTGTTTCGGTTTTTCGAGCGAGCCCTCTATTTGCGAACGATCGTGCGTTTTCCCGCATGGACAGGGCCCGCGGCCTTGGCAACACTGGGCATACTTTGTGTACGAGTGTTACAGGAGGCAGTCATGTCGCTCCGCTGGATCTCCCCTTACCTGCTCGCGGCCGCGCTGGCCGTCGCTGGCGCCGCCCAGGCCCAGGTGACCGACGTCGGGGGGGCCAAGTTCGACAACGAGATCCAGTTGCAGGGCAACCGGCTCGTGCTCAATGGCGCAGGGGTGCGCTACAAGGCCGTGTTCAAGGTCTATGCCGCGGGCCTGTACCTGGCCGCCAAGGCATCCACACCGCAGGCGGTGCTGGCAGCGCCCGGCCCGCGCCGCCTGAACATCGTGATGCTGCGCGACATCGATGCCAATGAACTGGGCAAGCTCTTCACCCGCGGCATGGAACAGAACGCCGCGCGCGAGGAGTTCGTGAAGTCCATCCCCGGCACGATCCGCATGGGTGAGATCTTCGCAGCCAAGAAGAAGCTGTCGACGGGCGAGTCGTTCCAGGTCGACTGGGTGCCCGGCCAGGGCACGATCATCCTCATCAACGGCAAGGCCGCTGCCGAACCGATCAAGGAACCCGAGTTCTATTCGTCGCTGATGAAGATCTGGCTGGGCAACAACCCGGCCGACGGCAGCTTGAAGGAAGCCCTGCTGGGCGTGGCCAAGCCCAAGCCGGCCGGGCCCGAGGCCTGAGCCCCGGGCGCGGCGGGCGCGTCAGCCCAGGCTGATCTGGTCGATGCGGTCGACGTAGGCGTCGGCATCGGCCGAGCGGATGGGCTCGCCATGGTTGTAGCCGTAGGTGACCAGGACCACCGGGCAGCCCGCCGCCCGCGCGGCACGTGCGTCGTTGCTGGAGTCCCCCACCATCATCGTGCGCGCCGGCGCACTGCCCAGCGCCTCGCAGGTGCGCCACAGCGGCAACGGGTCGGGCTTCTTGCGCTCGAAGGCATCACCGCCGAAGGTGTGTGCGAAGTAGCCCGACAGCCCCTTGGCCGCCAGCAGCGGCTGCGCGAAGGCCGTGGGCTTGTTCGTGAGGCAGGCCAGCCGCAGGCCGCGGGCCGCCAGCCGGTCCAGGCCCTCGCGAGCGCCGGGATACACCTGCGAGAACTGCCCGTTCACCGCGAGGTAGTGGTGCTGGTAGCGTGCCCAGGCCTCGTCGTAGCGCTGCTCGGGCGCCCCCACGTGCATCAGCGTGCTGCGGATCAGATGCTCCGACCCCTTGCCCACGGTGCGTTCGATGAAGGCGCGGTCGACCGAGCCCAGGTGCAGGTCGGCCAGCGTGCGGTTCAGCGCCTCGACAAAGTCGCCCAGGGTGTCGACCAGGGTCCCGTCCAGGTCGATGATGGCGGCGTCCAGCGCGGCCGTCATGCGGCCGCGGGCGCGGCCAGTCGGGCGCGCATGGCATCGATGACGGCCTTGTAGTCGGGCTTGCCGAAGATGGCACTGCCGGCCACGAAGGTGTCGGCACCCGCGTCGGCCACCTGGCGGATGTTGTCGATCTTGATGCCGCCGTCCACCTCGAGGCGGATGTCGCGCCCGGTGGCGTCGATCAGCTTGCGCACCCGCTCGATCTTCTTCAGCGCACTGGGAATGAAGCTCTGCCCGCCAAAACCCGGGTTGACGCTCATGATCAGCACCAGGTCGACCTTGTCGATCACCCAGTCGAGCACGTCCACCGGCGTGGCCGGGTTGAACACCAGGCCGGCCTGGCAGCCTTCGGCCTTGATGAGCTGCAGCGTGCGGTCCACGTGAGCACTGGCCTCGGGGTGGAAGCTCACCAGGTCGGCGCCGGCCCGTGCAAACGCCTGCGCCAGCGCATCGACCGGCTGCACCATCAGGTGCACGTCGATGGGCACACGGCTGCCGTCGGCCTGCACTGCATGCGGCCGCAGTGCCTCGCAGATCATCGGGCCGAAGGTCAGGTTGGGCACGTAGTGGTTGTCCATCACGTCGAAATGGATCCAGTCGGCGCCGGCTGCGATGACAGTGCGCACTTCCTCACCCAGGCGGGCGAAGTCGGCTGAGAGGATGCTCGGGGCGATGCGGTAGGTGGGTGCGGCGGGCATGGGGATTCCTTGGTCAATCCGGAATTCTAGGGAGTGCCCTTGCTACCATCCGCAGCGCTGGGTCTTCCAGCGCCAATCCCAGCCTTCATGAGCCGATACGAATTCACCTGCAGCGTCGCCACGCAATTCCTGCCGGAGCAGTCCGACACTGACCAGGGCGTGTTCGCCTTTGCCTACACCGTGACGATCCGCAACACGGGCTCGGTGGCTGCCCAGCTGATCTCGCGGCACTGGGTGATCACCGATGCGAACGGCCACGTCGAACAGGTCAAGGGCCTCGGTGTGGTGGGGCACCAGCCCTTGCTCAAGCCCGGTGAAGGCTTCGAGTACACAAGCTGGACCCGCCTGGCCACACCGCGCGGCACGATGAGCGGCAGCTACTTCTGCGTGGCCGAGGACGGCGAGCGTTTCGAGGCGGCCATACCTGCCTTTGCCCTGGGCATCCAGCGCAGCGGGCTGCACTGAAAGAGGCGACCGATGAGTGCCACCGTGTCGGCGCGCTCCCTGCCGAGGGCCGTCTGGGACCTGAACTCCCTGCTCGCGGCGCTGGACCCCAAGGCCGAACTGGCCGAACGCAATCTGTGGCTGGTCCGCCTGGCCGAATGGGTGCGCCATGCGCCGATCCGCCGCGATCCGGACGCCGAGCCCCGTGCCACGCCGCTGCCGGTGGTGCGGGTGCGGCATTTCCTGAACCTGCTGGAACGCGAGGCGGACTATCGCGCCAAGGTGGTGGCGCTGCTGGCCCGCACGATCGAGGACATGGACGCCACGCTGCTGCTGGCGGACTTCGGCTTTGCAGCCCGCATGGCGTTTTTCAGCGAGCTGGGCGAACGGCTGCAGCGCAAGCTGCTGCCGGGCACGCCACAGACCGACGACCTGGCCGAGCTGTTCCAGCTGGTGTTCTCGCACGAAGGCGATGCGCAGTGGATCGAGGCGATCGACGACACCACGCTGGAGCGGCTGGCCACGCTGATGCGCGAGGCCGTGGCCGCATCACGCCACCCGCAGGCGGCCGCGCACTGGCGCCAGGCCCTGCTGGATGCCGTGGCGTTCTGCGTCACCCAGGTGAGGGCCACCGCCTTTTCGGCCGAGGTGCGCACCCGGCTGTCGCCGCAGGCCAAGACGCTGAAGCCGTTTCACCAGCTGATCGCCGCCTTCGATGCGGTGCGCGAGCAGATCGAGCTGCGGGCCGCCGCGCCGGACGGGCCTCCGCCGGCTGCGCTGTCGCACGCGCTGGCCTACTTCCGCGGCCTGCTCGACGCCTGCCGCCAGGACGCCCGCAGCGTGTACGACCACCTCGAGGAATACGGGGTGTCGGTCGACATCGTGTTTGCCGTGCAGCAGATGCAGGCCCGCCTGGACCGTGCGGACCAGTTGCTCGACTGCCTGCTGAGCGATGCCCCCGCCAAGGCGGTGCGCCGGCTGCTGATGCAGCTGGCCGACACCGCACAACGGCGGCGCAGCGTACGCGCGCTGCTGGCGCGCAACTATTCGCTGCTGGCCCGCAAGGTGGCCGAGCGCAGCGCCGAGACCGGCGAGCACTACATCACCCGCACGCGGCGTGAGTACGGACAGATGTTCTGGCGGGCGGCCGGTGGTGGCGCCTTCACTGCGGTCACGGTGTTCGTGAAGTTCCTGATCGCAAGCCTGGGTCTGTCGGCCTTCTGGGGCGGCTTTGCCGCCGGGCTGAACTACGCGGCCAGTTTCGTGGCGATCCAGCTCGCGCACTTCACGCTGGCGACCAAACAGCCGGCCATGACGGCCCCGGCGATGGCCAACAAGCTGGGCGACGTGTCGAACGACACCGCGGTCGAGGGTTTCGTCGACGAGGTGGCCCACCTGATCCGCACCCAGGTGGCCGGCATCCTGGGCAATGTGGTGACGGTGCTGCCGATCGTGCTGCTGGTGCAGCTGGCTTGGCAGGCAGCCTTTGGCGCGCCACTGGTCAGCGCCGACAAGTGCCAGTACTCGGTCGATTCGCTGAGCGTGCTGGGCTGGACACCGCTGTACGCGGCCTGCACCGGCGTGCTGCTGTTCACCTCCAGCCTGGTGGCGGGCTGGGCCGAGAACTGGTTCGTGCTGCACCGGCTGGGCAGCGCGCTGCGCTGGAACCCGCGCATCCTGGCCACGCTGGGCCCGGCACGCGCCTCGCGCTGGGCAGCCTACTGGCAGGCCAACGTGTCGGGCTTTGCCGGCAACATCTCGCTGGGCTTCATGCTGGGCCTGGTGCCGGCGATCGCCGGGTTCTTCGGCATCCACTTCGACGTGAGGCACGTCACGCTGGCCAGCGGGCAGCTCGGTGCGGCGATCGGTGCGCTCGGCCTGGACCTGCTGCGCACGCCCGGATTCTGGCTGGCCGTGGCCGGCATCGCCCTCACCGGCGTGCTCAATGTGAGCGTGAGTTTCGTGCTGGCGTTCCGGCTGGCGCTGCGCTCGCGCAACATCCGGCTGAGCGATCGTGGGCGCATCTATGCAGCCGTGCGGGCCCGCCTGCGTCGCCGCCCTGCCAGCTTCCTGTGGCCGACCCGCGACGTGCGGGTCAGCCCCGCCTGAGGGTTCAGGGGGTGTCGTCGGGCTTGTCGGGCGGGCTGTCGGCCCGATCCGTGTCCTGCCCGGCATCACGCCGACCCGAGAACATGGTCCACCAGATGATGAAGATGAAGATCAGGAGCGCCGCCAGCGCTTCCAGCAAGATGAGCCACATGTTGAAGTTCCTGTTCGGGGGCCGCCTGGGGCGGCTCCTCGGTCCGGCGGCCATTCTAGGGATGCTGTCGGCCTGTGCCGTGGTGGGGCCTTCGGGGCCGGCGGCGCCCGCGCCAGGGCCCGCCACCGGGCCGGCGCAGACCATCGAGCAGCCCCGCTCCCGCTGGGTGGCGACCGAGTGGTCCCAGCTGCCCGGGTTTGCCGAGGACCAGATCACCATGGCCTGGCCCGCGCTGCTGCGCGGCTGCGACAAGCCCCACCCGGCCTGGACCGCGCTGTGCGACGAAGCCCGGCGCCTGGGCCAGCCCGACGACCGGCAGATCCGCCAGTGGCTCACGAGCCGGCTGCAGCCCTACCGGATCGAGCCGCGCGAGCTGCCCGCAGCGCCCGCCCCCACGGCTGGCGCTGCGCCGTCCACCCACGGTGACGGGCTGCTGACGGCCTATTTCGAGCCGTTGATCGAGGCCAGCCGCACGCCGCGGCCCGGCTTCCAGGTGCCCTTGCACCAGGCACCGCCCGACCTGGCCACACGGCGCCCCTACTGGACCCGCGCCGAGCTCGACACCGTGCCGGCGGCCCGGGCCATGCTGCGTGGCCGCGAGATCGCCTACGTGAGCGACCCGCTGGATGCGCTGATCCTGCAGATCCAGGGCTCGGGCCGGCTCAACCTCACCGAGGCCGACGGCCGCAAGCGGGTCGTGCGGGTGGCCTTTGCGGGCCACAACGACCACCCGTACCGCTCGATCGGGCGCTGGCTGGTCGACCAGGGTGCGTTTTCCCTTGACCAGGCGTCCTGGCCGGCCATCAAGGCCTGGGCCCGGGCCAACCCGCGGCGCGTGCAGGAGATGCTGCACGTCAATCCGCGCATGGTGTTTTTCCGCGAGGAGCCGCTGGGTGATCCGAGCGTCGGCCCGCTGGGGGCCCAGGGCGTGCCGCTGACGCCGGGCCGCTCGATCGCGGTCGACAAGGAGTCGGTGCCCTACGGCACGCCGGTGTGGATCGACAGCACCGAGCCGCCACTGGCGCCCGGAGCGCCCGCCCGCGCGCTGCAGCGCCTGGTCATCGCCCAGGACACCGGCGGCGCCATCGTCGGCGCCGTGCGGGCCGACTTCTTCTGGGGATGGGGCGAAGGCGCCGACGAACTGGCCGGGCGCATGAAGCAGCCGCTGCGCATGTGGGCGCTGTGGCCCCGGCCCTGAACCTCAGGCCATCGTGTGCTGGATGATCAGCGAATGCCAGCCGGTGCGGTAGGTCTCGAAACCCGGTGAGGCGGCATGGGCGACGCAGGCGCGTCGCCCATCCACGCTGGCGATCATCGACCCGCGCGGCTTGTCGAACAGCGGCTTCCAGCCATCGAACTCCAGCCGCTCGGGCGCATCCTCGGCCGAATCGGCCAGCACACGCCCGGTGCCGTCGACGATGCACACCCGGGTGTGGGTCCATTCGGTCGGGGTCAGCGGCGTGCGGCGCACCACCGTGAGGGCCAGCGCGTCCCAGTCGAACAGGATGCCCAGCACACCCAGCACGGCGCCGTGCGCCTCACCCCGCTCGCGCACCGCGCAGGAGTAGACCAGCACCCGCTTGCCGTTGACCAGCGGCGAGGCATGCACCGAGGCAAAACCGAACTGGCCGCCGTCGCTGGAGGCCATCGCCTGGGTGAACCAGGGCTGGGTCGAGACGTCGGCACCGACCGAGGTGTATTGCGCCGGGCGGCCGTTGGCCAGCACACGGCCCTGGCGGTCCACCAGCACAAGGTCCAGGTAGACCGTGTATGAATCGAGGATCTGACCCAGGCGGCGGCCCGCATGGGCACAGGCCTCGGGGCTGGCTTGCTGGGTGCAGGCCACGGCAGCAGCATCGGTTGCCCACCAGCGCACGTCGCAGCTGCGCTCGTAGAGGTTGCGATCGATCAGGTCGATGTTGACCAGCGCCAGCTCGCACAGGCGCGCATCGCGCACCTGCGACACATACCCGCCCACGGCCGAGCGCATCTGGTCGCCGGTCTGGTGGGAGCGTTCACGCAGCACCTTGGTGATCCCTTCGACCTGGGCGGACAACCGGTTCATCTCGGTGGCCACCACCGCAAAGCTGTTGCCGGCATCACCGGCCCGCGCCGCTTCGATGCGGGCGTTGACCGACAGCAGGTGCGTCGTGCGGTTCACCTCGGAAATCTGCTCGAGGGCCCCGTCCAGATCCTTCAGCAAGGCGGTGGACAGGTCGGAGATCGCAGCGATGTGCTGCTCGACGGCCGCGCCGCGCCCTTCGGCCGGCTGGCCTGCGGTACTGCGTGATGAGTTGATCGGTGGTTTCATGGGCCCTCCACCCCTGGCTATCGTCAGTCCGCGGCCAGGGTGTAGGACTTTCGCGCGATCAGCGCACCGATCGTGCGAATTCGCGCGAATGCGCGCGAGGCGGCATGCGCGCGCGTCAGCCCCCCGTGCGCAGCGCCAGGCGGTAGCGTCCGGGCGGCACGCCCACCTCGGCGGCAAAGCGGCGCACCAGGTGGCTGGCGCTGGCAAAACCGCAGGCCTGGGCCACCCCCTCCAGCGGCAGGGCGGTGTGCTGCAGCAAGTGGCGGGCACGTTCGATGCGCCGTGCCAGCACCCAGGCATGAGGGGCCATGCCGAAGGAGGCGCGGAACATGTGCGCAAAGTGGGCCTCCGACAGCGCCGCGAGCCCGGCCAGCTCGCCCACGGTCAGCGAGCGGTCCAGGTGGGCGTCGATGTGCTCCACCACCCGCCGGCGCACGGCGCCTGACAGACCGCCGCGCAGGCGCTGCGACGGGGTGCGCCCGCTGTGGTCCTGCACCAGCCATGCCATCACGTCGTGTGCCAGCGCATTGGCGCGCGCCCGGTCGTCGGTGTCGCTCCAGTCCAGCCCGGCCAGCCGGGTCAGCGGAGCGGCCACACGGTCGTTGACGGCAAAGGTGAGGTCATGCAGCTGCAGCTCGCGCGGTTCGCGGTCGAACAGGCGCACCGCCCAGCCAGCCAGGCGATCGGGCTCGACATACAGGTGCAGGAAACATTGCTCGCTCCCCACCACCCAGCTCGACTCGTGGCCGGCCGGCATCACGCACAGCTTGCCGGGCGCCCCACGTTCCCCCGGAGCCTCGTGGCGATAAGTGTCGAACCCGCCCTGCAGGTAGAGCGACACGGTGTGGTGGCCGGGCGCCACGTAGCGGGTGGCGTCAAAGGCATTGCGCCAGATCGCCGCTGAAAAGCCGTCGCCGAGCGCCACGCGACGTTGCAGCCGCGCGCGCGACTGCCTCAGCACCGCGAACACGTCGGCGCCGGGGTGAGCCACGGGGGGGGTCAGGTCGGGGGCGGGAGCGGG
>CBFGPV010000117.1:0-13416 GCA_965650765.1 uncultured Burkholderiales bacterium | reverse complement strand
GACATCTACTACGCCGGGGCGAGCGTGCTGCTCCAGCCGGACGACTTCCATGACATGGCCTGGGCCTACCTGCAGCGCGCCGCGGCCGACAACGTGGTGCATGCCGAGATCTTCTTCGACCCCCAGACCCATACCGACCGCGGCGTGCCCTTCGAGACCGTGATCACCGGGCTGACGCGTGCCTGTGACCGCGCGCGCGACGAACTGGGCATCAGCACGGCGCTGATCCTGTGTTTCCTGCGCCACCTGAGCGAAGACGCCGCGCTGGCCACGCTGGAGCAGGCGCTGCCCTGGCGCGAGCACTTCGTCGGTGTCGGGCTCGACTCCAGCGAACGCGGACACCCGCCCGAGAAGTTCGCCCGGGTCTTTGCCCGCTGCCACGAACTGGGGCTGCGTCGGGTGGCGCATGCCGGCGAGGAAGGCCCGCCGGCCTACATCTGGAGCGCACTGGACACCCTGCATGTGGAGCGCATCGATCATGGTGTGCGCAGCGTCGAGGACCCGGCCCTGGTGGCGCGGCTGGCCCGCGAGCGTGTGCCGCTCACGGTGTGCCCGCTGTCGAACGTCAAGCTGTGCGTGTTCGAGCGCATGGCCGACCACAACCTGCGCCAGTTGCTCGACGCCGGTCTGGTCGCCACCGTCAATTCCGACGACCCGGCCTACTTCGGCGGCTACATCAACCAGAACTTTGTCGAGACCTTCGACGCCCTGCCGCTGGATGCCGGCCACGCCTACACACTGGCCCGCAACAGCTTCGAGGCGAGTTTCGTGCCCGACGCGCGCAAGGCCGAATGGGTGGCCCGGCTGGACGCGGTGTTCGAGCGCTTCGGCGCCGTCGCCTGAACGCTCCGTCTACTGCGCTGCCTTCAATGTCGCCTTCAATGCCGCCATCAGCGTGGCGGCATGCGGACCAAACGCATAGGCGTCCATGCCCAGCACCCCGAAGGTCACGCTGTCGTGCAACCTGACCGGCACGGCCTCGCGCCCGCCCGCGCCGGCCGGTGCGTAAAACGGCAGCCAGTGCTCGTCGGTGGGGTGCATCAGCGCGGCATGCGGGGCCTGGCGCCGGTAGTCGAACAGGGCCTCCCAGTCGCGGGCGGTGGCACGTTCATGCACCCAGCGGCGGAAGGCGGCGCTTTCGTCGCGCTCGGGCACACCCTCGCCGGTGTCGTCGATCGCGCGGTTGGCAAACACCAGGCGCAGGTTGTGGGTGATGCTGCCGGTGCCCAGCACCAGCACGCCCTCATCGGCCAGCGGGGCCAGGGCCTCGCCCAAGGCAAACTGGGCAGCCGGTGCGGCAAACGGCACCAGCGACAACGGCACGACCGGCACGTCGGCGGTGGGCCACATGTGCACCAGCGGCGTCCAGATGCCATGGTCCAGTCCGCCTTCGTCCAGCAGATGCGCGGCGATGCCGGCGCCGGCCAGCAGGTCGGCCGCACGGGCGGCCACCGCCGGTGCACCGGGGCTGTCATAGCGCATGTCGAACAGCGCCTGCGGGAAGCCGCCGAAGTCGTGGATCGCTTCATGCCGCGCGCCGCCCAGCACCACCGGCTCGCGGGTGGTGGTGTGGGCCGAGACGGCCAGGATCGCACGCGGGCGCCCGAAGGTGCGCTCGATGGTCGGGCCCAGGCGCTGCATGAAGTGGCCGGCGGCACCGGGCTCCAGCGCGATCATCGGGGAGCCGTGTGACACGAACAGAGGCGGGAAGCTTGTATGCATGCTTTCATTGCACCATCGTGAATGCCTGCCGTCGTTGCAAGGGATTGAACGCAGCGTTCAGTCGGCTCCTAGACTCCCGGCTCACCCATGAGAGTGCTCAAAACCTTCTGCTGGATCGCACTGGCCGTGCTGCTCGTCGCCGCTGCCGCGGGCCTGTGGGTGTATCACCACCGCCCCGGCCTGGCCGACTACGAGCGTTGGCTGGTACCGGTGGCAGCCAGCACACCTGAGCCGACGCCCGACGGGGCAGGGCCGCTGCAGGCCACCTGGTTCGGCACGACGGCGGTGCTGCTCAGCGACGGCCACCATGCCGTCATGATCGACCCGTTCTTCACCCGGCCGCCGGGCCTGGCCAGCCTGATCCTCAACCGCGAGATCGCGCCCGACGAGGCCCGCATCCGGGGCGCGCTCCAGGCCGCTGGCGTGACGCGCCTGGAGGCCGTGCTGGTGTCGCACTCCCACTACGACCACGCGATGGATGCCGGGGTCGTGGCGCGTCTCACCGGCGCTGCATTGCTGGGCTCGGCCAGCACCGCCCAGATCGGGCGGGGTGCCGGCCTGCCGGAGGCCCGGCTGGTGGTGGCACAACCTGGCGTGACCACGCAGCACGGTCCGTTTCGCATCACCTTCATCCGCAGTGTCCATGCCGGCGCCACCGGCGGTCATCCCACCGGCGAGATCGAAGCCCCGCTGGTGCCACCGGCGCGCTACCTCGACTACAAGCAGGGCGGCACCTACTCGATCCTGGTCGAGCACCCCCGGGGCCGTGTGCTGCACCATGGCAGTGCCGGCTTCGTGCCAGGCGCGCTGCGCGGCCGGCAGGCTGACGTCGTGTTCCTCGGCGTGGCCCTGCTCGATGACCTGGGGCCCTATCTGGCTGAGGTGGTCGATGCCGTGGGTGCCCGCCGTGTCATCCCCACCCACTGGGACGACTTCACCCGCTCGCTGGACGAACCGCCCACCCCGATGCCGGTGGCCGTGCACCTCGACCGGTTTTTCGCCCAGATGGCGCAAACCCGCCCCGACCTGGCCATCGAGACCTTGCGTGTGGCCCAGCCGGTGAGCCTGTTCCCCCGCTGAAGCCTGCCGCGCATGAGCGGGCCCCCGGGCCCTGCGCGCCCAAAGGCCCGAGAGCCCCCTCGCTTGCCGAGCCTGCACCCATGCGCTACCGTGACCGGTTCCTTGATCCTGCACCGGCCGGCCATGCTCGCTCACATCCTGACCCTGTCCCTGCGCCAGACCCTGCGCGACTTCCGCGCGGGTGAACTGCGTCTGCTGGTGGTGGCGGTGATGCTGGCGGTGGCCTCGCTGACGGCCGTCGGCTTTTTTGCCGACCGGCTCAAGAGCGGGTTGGCCCGAGACGCCGGCCAGCTGCTCGGTGGCGACGCGATCATCGCCACCGACCAGCCGGCGCCGCCGGCTTTCCGCGAACAGGCAGCGTCGCTGGGCCTGAACGTGGCCGGCACGGTCAGCTTCCCGAGCATGGCGCGTGCGCCCGATGCCCAGGGTGGGGCCACCCGGCTGGTGTCGGTCAAGGCGGTGAGCGATGGCTACCCGCTGCGCGGGCGTGTGCGGGTGGCCGCTGCGCCGGATGCTCCCGAAGAGGTCGCCACCTCGGCGCCCGAGCCCGGCAGCGTGTGGGTCGATGCCGCCGTGCTCGACTCGCTGCAGCTGCAGGTGGGCAGCCCCTTGCTGCTGGGCGACGCCACCCTGCGCATCGCGCGCATCATCGTGGTCGAGCCCGACCGCGGCGCGGGTTTCATGAGCTTTTCACCCCGGGTCATGCTCAATGAGGCTGACCTGGCCGCCACGGCATTGATCCAGCCGGCCAGCCGCGTGACCTACCGCCTGGCGGTGGCCGCACCGGCGGGGCGCGAGGCCGCCGTGCCGAGGTTCGTGGCCTGGGCCGAGGCGCGCATCAAGGCCGATGCCCTGCGCGGGGTGCGCATCGAGTCGCTCGAATCCGGCCGGCCCGAGATGCGCCAGACGCTCGACCGGGCCGAGAAGTTCCTGAACCTCGTGGCGCTGCTGGCGGCCCTGCTGGCCGCGGTGGCGGTGGGCATTGCCGCGCGCGACTTTGCCGCACGCCACCTCGACGACTGCGCAATGCTGCGTGTGCTGGGCCAGTCGCAGCGCACGATCGCCTGGAGCTATGCGGTCGAGTTCGCGCTGGTCGGCCTGTTCGCCAGCCTGCTGGGCGTGCTGGTCGGGTTTGCAGTGCACTATGTGTTCGTGGCGCTGCTGGCCGGCCTGGTCGAGACCACCCTGCCGGCGGCCAGCCTGTGGCCTGCGGTGTTCGGGTTGGGCGTGGGCCTGACCCTGCTGTTCGGCTTCGGCCTGCCGCCGGTGCTGCAGCTCGCCCGTGTGCCGCCGCTGCGGGTCATCCGTCGCGACGTCGGTGAACTCAAGCCCGCCTCGATCGCGGTGCTGGCCGCCGGCGCCCTGGGGTTTGCCGCGCTGCTGCTGGCGGCCTCCAGCGACCCGAAGATGGGCCTGATCGCCGTGGGCGGTTTTGCCGGTGCCGTGCTGGTGTTTGCTCTGCTGGCCTGGCTGGCCGTGCTGCTGCTGCGTCGCGCCGTGCCCGAGTCGCGTGCGCCGCGCTGGCTCGTGCTGGCCACCCGGCAGGTCAGCGCCCGGCCCGGTTTTGCGGTGCTGCAGATCTCGGCACTCAGCGTCGGCCTGCTGGCGCTGGTGCTGCTGGTGCTGCTGCGCACGGACCTCATCGCCAGCTGGCGCCAGGCCACGCCACCGGGGGCACCCAACCGTTTCGTCATCAACATCCAGCCCGAGCAGGGCGAGGCCTTCCAGCAGGCGCTGCGCGGCGGCGGCGTGAACAACTTCGACTGGTATCCGATGATCCGCGGCCGCCTGGTGTCGATCAACGGTCGGGCCGTGGGGCCGGACGACTACACCGAAGACCGGGCCAAGCGCCTGGTCGACCGCGAGTTCAACCTCAGCCACGATGCCACGCTGCCCAGTCACAACCAGCTGGTCGGGGGCCGCTGGGTGCCCGAAGAGCCTGGTGCCATCAGCGTGGAAGAAGGCATTGCCGAGACCCTGGGCCTGAAGCTCGGCGACCAGTTGAGCTTCGACATCGCCGGCATTCCGGTGCAGGCGCGCATCACCAGCCTGCGCAAGGTCGACTGGGCCTCGATGCGGGTGAACTTCTTCGTGATGTTCCCGACCTCGGCGCTGGCCGACGTGCCCACCACCTACATCGCAGCCTTCAAGGCCCCGCCCACGGCCGGCTTCGACAATGCCCTGAGCCGCGACTTCCCGAACATCACCAATGTGGACGTGTCGGCGTCCATCGGCCAGGTGCAGAAGGTGCTCGACCAGGTCATCCGCGCGGTCGAGTTCCTGTTCGGCTTCACGCTGGCGGCCGGGCTGGTGGTGCTGTTTGCCGCGGTGAGCGCCACCCGCGAGGAGCGCTCGCGCGAGTTCGCGATCATGCGCGCCATGGGCGCCAGCGGTGAGCTGCTGGCGAGGGTGCAGCGCGCCGAGCTGCTGGGCGTGGGGGCTCTGGCCGGTGCCCTGGCGTCGGTGGCGGCGGTGGCCGTGGGCTGGGCACTGGCCCGCTTTGCATTCGAGTTCAGCTGGGGAGCCTCGCCCTGGGTGCCTCTGGCGGGCAGTGCGGCCGGCGCGCTTCTTGCGTTGGCTGCGGGGTGGTGGGGCCTGCGTGAGGTGCTGCGTCGCCCGGTGATCGACACGCTGCGCCGCGCGGCTGTGTGAACAGCCCCTCAATCAGGCCCTCAAGTTGCGGCGAAAGCCGCCGATAAGCCTTCCAATCCCCGTCCAATTGCAAGGACGGGGGCCGGATGCGCGCTGCTAGACTGGCCTGAAATCGACCTGAACCCTCCGCTTCGTGGACGCCTTGCCCCCTCTGCCGACCCTGGACCTGCGCGAGCTCAAGCTCGATCAGGCCCTGTCCCTGCTGCAGCAGGCCGGGTATCCGCTGCCCGTGCGCGGTCAGGCGGCGGCCGCGGTGCAGTTGCAGGCCTTGATCGACGGGCTGTGTGACCTGTCGCTGCGCGACGCGCTGACCGGCCTGGCCAACCGCCGGCATTTCCGGGCGGTGCTCGAACGCGAGATCGACCGCGTGGCGCGTACCGGCGAGTCCGCACTGTTGCTGGTGCTGGACATCGACCATTTCAAACATGTCAACGACACCTACGGCCATGCGGCCGGCGACCAGGTCATCCAGGCCGTGGCCCGGCGCCTGGCCGAATGTGTGCGTCCGATGGACACCGTGGCCCGTTATGGCGGCGAAGAATTCGCCATCGTGCTGCCCAACTGCCAGCCGACCTACGGTGAGGCCGTCGCCGAGCGGGTGCGCACTCACATCCAGGGGCAGGCGATCCGCCTGAACTCCGGCCAGGACGTGCACGTGACCGTCAGCATCGGCGGCGCCTTCGCCCCGCAGTGGGTGCGCTCGTCCGCATCGCTGTGGATGGAACGTGCGGACCTTCAGCTCTATTGCGCCAAGACGGAAGGGCGCAACCGTGTCTGCCTCGAACAGTCGGTGGTCAGCAGCGTGACGGCCGAGGAAAAGGGCATGCTCTTCGGTGTGACCAGTTGGGACGATTCCCTTGAGTAAGCCCATGAACACCACCCTCCCACGCTCCAACTCGTCCGCCGCCTTCAAGCGTGCCTGGGTGCTGGCCGTGACCAGCGGCAAGGGCGGCGTCGGCAAGACCTTCGTGTCGGCCAACCTGGCGGCCGCCCTGGCCAAGCGCGGGCACCGCGTGCTGGTGCTCGATGCCGACCTGGGCCTGGCCAACCTGGACGTTGTCCTCAACCTCTTTCCCAAGATCACGCTGCACGACGTGTTCACCGGCAAGGCCAAGCTCGAAGATGCCATCCTGCAGGCGCCGGGCGGGTTCTCGGTGCTGCTGGCCGGCTCGGGGCTGGTCGAGTACTCGCGCCTCACGCCCGAGGTGCGTGACGAACTCCAGCGCGTGATCGAGACCCTGATGCCGCGCTACGACTACGTCCTGCTGGACACCGGTGCCGGCATCTCCGACGTCGTGCTGTACGCCGTCTCGCTGGCCGACGACGTGCTGGTCGTGGCCACGCCCGAACCCACGTCGATGACCGACGCCTACGCCACGATCAAGGTCCTGGCCACGCAACAGCGGCGCCGTCTGCTGCGGCTCATCGTCAACCAGGTCAACCGGGTCGGTGACGGCCGTGCGATCGCCAACCAGCTCCAGCAGGTGGTCGACCGTTTTGTGGCCACCCCCGCCGGCGACAGCGTGCGCCTGGCCCACCTGGGCGACATCCCGGCCGATACCGCCGTGCGCGAGGCCGTGACACGCCGCCGCCTGCTGGTGGACAGCCTGCCCGGCAGCGCAGCGGCCCAGGCGGTGATGCAGCTCGCCGCCCGCATCGAGGCCCAGCCCGAGAACACCAGTGTGTCCGGCGCCACCGACCCCGCCTGAAGCCGGCTGGTTCACGCAGAAGCCCCCTGCAGCCGCTTGATCCGCCGCAGCCTTTGCCCGCAGGCTGCTGCCTACAATGGCGCTCCCGTCCGACTGCGAAGCGCCCGCCCGCCATGAGCCAAGTCCCTGACCACCAGCCCGCCACCGCCTTCGACTGGGTCGGTGGTGAAGCCCGCGTGCGCGAACTGGTGGACCGCTTCTACGACCTGATGGACCTCGAACCGGCCTATGCCGAGCTGCGGGACATGCACCCCACCACGCTGGAGGTGTCGCGCGACAAACTGTTCTGGTTCCTGTGCGGCTGGCTGGGCGGGCCGCAGCATTTTGTCGAGCGCTTCGGTCACCCGATGCTCAGGGCACGCCACCTGCCCTTCCCGATCGGCATCCGCGAGCGCGACCAGTGGCTCGCGTGCATGAACCAGGCCATGGACGAGGTGGCCCTCGACCCGGCGCTGGTCGAGCGCCTGAAGGATTCGTTCGCCAACACGGCCGACTGGATGCGCAACAAGGGCGGCTGAGCCCCGCTGCCACCGTCAGCCTCCGTCAGCCTCCGTCAGCCTCCGGGTCGCGGCGGCTGCGAGGCCTGCAGCAGCACCACCAGCGCCCCGTTGCCGCCATCGGAGGCACGGGCCCGGGCAAAGGCCAGCACCTCGGCCTTCTGCACCAGCCAGGCTCGCACCTTGACCTTCAGCACCGGTTCACGCCCGGGCGAACCATTGCCCTTGCCGTGGATCACCCGCACGCAGCGCCAGCCCTGGCGGCCGGCCTCGCGCAGGAAGGCGCCCAGTTGTTCGCGCGCCTCGTCGCGCCGCAGGCCATGCAGGTCGACCTCGGCCTGGATCGTCCAGTCACCGCGGCGCAGGCGCCGCACCACTTCCGGGCTGATGCCGCGCCGGCGGAACGACAGCGCCTCGTCGGTGTCCAGCAGCGACTCCACGTCCATCTCGTCGGACAGCGACTCGCGCAGCACCTGCTTCTCGTCGAGTTCGCGCTGCACCGGCAGCGGCAGCGGGCGAGGGCGGGGCACGATCGCCAGGCCCCGGTCCTTCAGCGGGTGCACCGGGCCCACGGCCCGCGCGAAGATCTCCTTCTCGCGGCGCAGGCGCTGCTGCTCGGCCTGCAGCCGGGCCGCCTGCTGCGCGGCCTCGATGGCCTGCTGGCGCAAGGCCCTGCGGATCTCGCCCAGGTCGGCCAGGCTCTTGGTCTTCACGGCGCTTGCCATCATGGTTCCTGCTGTACTTCCTGCAGTGCGGGCCGGGCGGGGCCGTCAGAGCAGCCCGCGCTCGGCGAACGACACCACCTCCGGGCGTCCCACGACAAAATGGTCCAGCACCCGCACGTCCACCAGCGCCAGGGCTGACTTCAGCGACGTGGTCAGGTATTCGTCGGCCCGCGACGGCTCGGCCACGCCGGACGGGTGGTTGTGGGCCAGCATCACCGCGGCGGCGTTGTGAGCCAGCGCTCGCTTGACCACCTCGCGCGGGTACACGCTGGTCTGGGTGAGGGTGCCACGGAACAGTTCCTCCAGTGCGATCAGCCGGTGCTGCGCATCGAGAAAAAGCACCGCAAACACCTCGTGCGGGCGCGCGCCCAGGTGCAGCCGCAGGTAATCCTTGACCTGCGCGGGCGCATCGAACACCGGCCGCTGCTGGAGCTGCTGGGCCAGCGCCCGGCGGGAGAGTTCGAGCACGGCCACCAGCTCGGCACGTTTGGCCGGCCCCAGGCCCTTGATGCGGCCCAGATCGCCGGCGGTCGCGTGCAGCAGCCCGGCCACGCCGCCATGGGTGCTCAGCAGGTGCTCGGCCAGCTGAAGCACGGACTGGCCCTTCATGCCGGTGCGCAGCAGCAGCGCCAGCAGTTCGGCGTCAGCCAGTGCCGCGGGGCCCAGGTTGAGCAGTTTTTCCCGCGGGCGGGCGTCGGCAGGCAGATCCTTGAGCAGCATGTCCTGGGTCAGGGTGAAGGTGGCAACGGACTTCTACAATGGCGGCCAGTCTACAAAAAGCGAAGGCGCTCCCTTGGCCACCGTGCAATCCGGGTCTTTCCTGACCCTTCACTATCGACTCGCCGGCTCCGATGGCGCCGACATCATCAACACCTTTGCCGACAAGCCCGCCACGCTGTCGCTGGGCACCGGTGAGCTGGCGCCGGCCATGGAGCAGCGCCTGATCGGCCTGGAGGAGGGCGCGCGGGTCTCGTTCGACATCCCCGCCGGCGAGGCCTTTGGCGAACGCAATGCCGAGCTGCTGCAGCGCGTCAAGCGCGAGCTGCTGGCCCAGCTGGGTGACCCGGACGAGCAATACCATGTCGGTGACGTCGTCCAGTTCCCCACCCCCGACGGTGCCGGCAGCTATGCCGGCGTGGTGCGCGAACTGGGTGACACCTGGATCCTGTTCGACTTCAACCACCCGCTGGCCGGCCAGCCGGTCACCTTCGAGGTGCACGTGATCGGAGTGTTGTGATGAACGAGCCGAAGATCGAGGACGTGCTGCTGGCCGAACCGCGCGGGTTCTGCGCCGGTGTCGACCGCGCGATCGAGATCGTCGAGCGGGCGCTGCAGAAGTACGGTGCACCGGTGTACGTGCGCCACGAGATCGTCCACAACACCTATGTGGTGGCCGACCTGCGGGCCAAGGGCGCGATCTTCATCGAAGACCTCGCCGACGTGCCGCCCGGTGCGACGCTGGTGTTCAGCGCCCACGGCGTGCCCAAGGCGGTGCGCCACGAGGCCGACGAGCGCGGCTTCACCGTGTTCGACGCCACCTGCCCGCTGGTCACGAAGGTCCACGTCGAGGTGGCCAAGCTCCACAAGGAAGGCTACGAGTTCATCATGATCGGCCACAAGGGCCACCCCGAGGTCGAGGGCACGATGGGCCAGCTCAGCGAGGGCATCTACCTGGTCGAGGACGTCGACGACGTTGCCCGGGTCGAGGTGCAGCGCCCCGACCGCCTGGCCGTGGTGACCCAGACCACCCTGTCGGTCGACGATGCCGCCGACATCCTGGCCGCGGTGCGCGAGCGCTTTCCGCTGGTGCGTGAACCCAAGCAGCAGGACATCTGCTATGCCACCCAGAACCGCCAGGACGCCGTGAAGATGCTCGCGCCCCAGGTCGACATCGTGGTGGTGGTCGGCAGCCCCACCAGCTCCAACAGCAACCGGCTGCGTGAAGTGGCCGCCCGCCTGGGCACCGATGCCTACATGGTCGACCAGCCTGAAGACCTGCGACCCGAATGGTTCGAGGGCAAGCGGCGTGTGGGCCTGACCGCGGGCGCCTCGGCCCCGGACATCCTGGTCCAGCAGGTGGTCGACCGGCTCAAGTCGCTCGGTGCGGTGTCGGTGCGCCGCATGCCCGGCACGCCCGAGACGGTGCGTTTCCCGCTGCCCAAGGGGCTGGGCGACCGCTCCATGGCCGAAGCCGCCGCGGCTGCCGACGCCGACGCACCATCCGCCGCCCCGGACGCGGCAGCGCGCTGAGCGCCGCCGCACACCCCGCCGCCGCACCTCTCGCCGCCGCAATTCCCATCACCCCGCTACGACCCCACAAGAACGACCCATGCTTGACATCACCCTGCTGCGCAAGGACCTCGACGGTGTGGCCACCCGCCTGGCCACGCGCAAGTCGCCCCAACCCTTCCTCGACGTCGAGCGATTCGCCAGCCTCGAGACCGAACGCAAGTACATCCAGACCCGCACCGAAGAGCTGCAGGCCCGTCGCAACAGCCTGTCCAAGCAGATCGGCCAGCTCAAGGCCAAGGGTGAGGACACCGCGCCCGTGATGGCTGAAGTGGGGGGCATCGGCGACGAGCTGAAGCATTCCGCCGAACGCCTGGAGGTGATCCAGCACGAACTGGCCCAGATGCTGATGTCCGTGCCCAACCTGCCGCACGAGAGCGTGCCGGTGGGTGGCGATGAAGCGGCCAACGTCGAGGTGCGCCGCTGGGGCACGCCGCGCAGCTTCGACTTCAAGCCACGCGACCACGTCGACCTGGGCGCCCCGCTGGGCCTGGACTTCGACACCGGCGCCAAGCTGTCGGGCGCACGCTTCACCTTCATGCGCGGGCCCATTGCCCGGCTGCACCGGGCGCTCGCGCAGTTCATGCTCGATGTGCAGACCACCGAGCATGGCTACACCGAGTGCTACACCCCCTACATCGTGAACCGCGAGGTGCTCGAAGGCACCGGGCAGTTGCCGAAGTTCAAGGAAGACATGTTCTGGGTGCTGCGCGGCGGTGACGAGAACTCGCCCGAGCAGTACCTGATCTCGACCTCCGAGATCTCGCTCACCAACACCGTGCGCGACCAGATCGTGCCGCTGGAGTCGCTGCCGATCAAGCTCACCGCCCACAGCCCGTGCTTCCGCTCCGAGGCCGGCAGCGCAGGGCGCGACACACGCGGCATGATCCGCCAGCACCAGTTCGACAAGGTCGAGATGGTCCAGGTCGTGCACCCCGAGAAGAGCTACGAGGCGCTCGAAGAGATGGTCGGCCATGCCGAGGCCATCCTGAAGAAGCTGGAGCTGCCCTACCGGGTCATCACGCTGTGCACCGGCGACATGGGTTTTGGCGCCACCAAGACCTATGACCTCGAGGTCTGGCTGCCGGCCCAGGACACCTACCGCGAGATCAGCTCCTGCTCCAACTGCGAGGCCTTCCAGGCGCGCCGCATGCAGGCCCGCTTCCGCAACGCCCAGGGCAAGCCCGAACTGGTGCACACGCTCAACGGCTCCGGCCTGGCGGTCGGCCGCACCCTGGTGGCCGTGCTCGAGAATCACCAGCGCGCCGACGGCTCCATCGCCATCCCGGCGGCTTTGCAGCCCTATCTGGGCGGGGCTTCCGAACTGCGCGCGTGACAGGCTATAATTGCAAGCTTCGCTGACTCAGCGAGACCACACGCAAAAGTAGCACCCAGGAAAGGTGGCAGAGTGGTCGAATGCGCCGGACTCGAAATCCGGTATACAGTTTTACTGTATCGAGGGTTCGAATCCCTCCCTTTCCGCCAAAGACAGGTTTTGCGGTGGTCACCAACTCCCGCTGAACCTTCCACAAAGCCCCGCCAGACGGGGCTTTGTCGTTCATGGGCGTTGTTGGCTCATCTGTTGGCTCAACTTGATGACGGGCCCGTGTCGGGTGCATCCTTCACGTCAGTACAAGGGGTCACCGTGAACCGCCTGCTTGCCTTCTACTATGGCTCGCACCCTGACCACCGTGGGCGCATGCTGGCCGAGATCCTCCAGCAGGACGATGTCTGGCTGGAGGCCACGCACGACTACATCCAGTGGCTGTTCCCGCTCGACGAGCCTAGCCGCGTCACGCCCGATGCGCCATTGGTCGACGGCGAGACGGGCCGGCTTTTCCGAACGGACGAGATTCTGCAGCGTCACCTGCGCGCCGCACTGGTACGGATGTTGCGCTTTTTCGGCCTGCGCTTCGATGGCACAAACCTGAGGCAGGCCGACAACTGGCCGCAGCGCAAGACCGAGTGGTTCACGCAGAGCACCCACAACAGCCTGCGCATCACCCGCATCCTGAAAAGCATGATGCTGCTGGGGCTGCAACGCGATGCCATAGCCCTGGCTGCCGGCCTGGAGCAGCTCTGCGAGACGGACCCCGAATGCGGTGTGTCGGCCGAGTCGAGGATTCACTGGCGGGAGGCCGTGAAGCGCCAGGGTGACCGCTGAACGATCGGTGCGCGCGGCGGCTTCCGCCGACGGCCGCACCTGGCCGGCCCTCGACTCGCGCATGGTTCGTCGATCATCCGTATGCCTGCATGAAATGACAAAAACCTCAATAAAATCAATGACTTGATGTGGGTTCCGGGGTAAAATCGAGGTCATTCAACGGGCCGCCGGAAAGGGCATTGACGATGACGACCAAAGCACACCAATTGGCAGCGCGAGTGGCCAGCGGCGACTGGCTGTCATCGCGGACCCGCATGACCCCCATGACCCCCGAACAACAGGCTCTGGCAGATGAGTGGGCTGCGGCGTGGAAGAAGGCGCAAGATGAATCGATCCTGACCGGATTGGCTGTGCGCGTGGTGGCGCCGCCGAGCAAAGAGCCTTCTCGGTCCTGAGTTTGGACGCAGCTCTGGCCATGTGGCTGGCGCTCGACCCTCACCCCAGCCCTCTCCCTGGAAGGGAGAGGGAGTTCATCCGGCGGGTGATCGCCGTTTGCTGCTCCCTTGGGATCACAAAGCCGCTGACGCAGCCCTACCGGCTCGCCGCGTGCTTTGCTCCCTCTCCCGCGGGCGGGAGAG
>CBFGPV010000116.1:0-13681 GCA_965650765.1 uncultured Burkholderiales bacterium | reverse complement strand
AACGGATTAAAAGTCCGCTGCTCTACCAACTGAGCTAACAACCCGCGAAGCCTTAGATTATAGACCAGAAGCGGCTGCAAACTCAATAGATGAATTCTAACCTGAAATTGCAAGCTGGTGAAGTACCTCACCTGCAGCGACCATGCCGAAGCTGGCCGTCACACTCACTGCCGAACCATAACCGTGGCAATTGAGGTTGGCGTCGACGTCGCATGACGCCACACCCGCGGGGCGTGTGATCGGCTCCTTCGAATACACACACGTCACACCGATGCGGCCCTGCCGGGCGGCGCCATGCTCCTTGCGCAGCCGCTGGCGCAGGCTGGCGAGCAGCGGATCGTGAGTGGTCTCGGACAGATCGGCCACGTCCACCAGATGCGCGCGCCGCTTGCCGCCGGCGGCGCCCACGCACACCAGCGGCACACGCTGCGTCATGGCCCACGCTGCCATCGCCAGCTTGGCGCGCACCTGGTCGCAGCAGTCGATCACCGCATCGACGGGCGCGGGCAGGATCGCGGGCCAGTTGCCCGGCTCGACAAACTCTTCGATCAGGTGCAGCCCGCACCCCGGGTGAATCTGGGCAATGCGATCGCGCAGTGCCAGCACCTTGGCCTGGCCGACGGTCGATGACAGGGCCTGCACCTGCCGGTTGATGTTCGACTCGGCGACATGGTCCAGGTCGATCAAGGTCAGCTCGGCCACGCCGCTGCGTGCGAGTGCTTCGGCCGCCCATGAACCCACGCCGCCGACGCCGACCACCACCACCCGAGCGGCCCGGATCCGGTGATACGCCGGCACGCCGTACAGCCGGCTCAAACCACCAAAGCGACGTTCGAGGTCGGCATCACCCGTGGGATCGAGCGGCAACACCGCCGCGGCGCTGGATGTCGGTGCCTGCATGCCTGCCCCGGTCAACCCATGCGCTCGATGCGCCACATCTGATACTTGAACGCGGCAACGGACCCCACGACGATGGCGACGACGGCCAGCAGGCTCGACAACCCAAGCGTCGACAGGCCGGACAGGCCCTGGCCGACGGTGCACCCCATCGCGGTCACACCGCCGACTCCCATCAGCACGGCACCGGCCAGGTGGTTGGCCGTGTCCTCGGTGTCGCGAAAGCCCTCCCAGCGGAACCCGCCGGTCGCCAGCGCATAGGCCGCTGAACCGACCACCACACCGGCGCAGGACACGATGCCCAACGTGAGCACCCGGCTCTTGTCGCTGAAGAACAGCAACCAGTCGATCGTGTAGGCGATCGGCGCCACGAAGGTCAGCGATTCCATGCGCTGGGAGTTGGTCGCGACAAAGGCTTCCTGCAGCGTGTTCGGATCTTCGGCCACATAGCCCAGTCGGCCTGAAACCCACCACACCGCCACGATCACGCCACCGACGCCCAGCCCCGCGAGCAGGGTCTCGCCGCTGCGCCCTTCGGGCCGGGCCAGCGCCCACGCCAGGCAGGCCCCGCCAAGTCCAAGGCCCAGCACCCAGGCAGCGGTCGACAACGGCAGGCCGGTGGCTGCCACCAGCAACGAAGGCAGGTCCTGGCCGGTGGGCAGCGTCACGGTCGCAGCATCGACCGTGTTGACGCGCAGCACACCGGTGATGCCTCGAAGCGTGGCATACGCTGCCAGGCCCATCACGATGAACACGATGACCGACTTCAGGTTGCCCGCGCCGATGCGTACCAGCGTCTTGCTGCCGCAACCGGAGGCCAGCACCATCCCGAAGCCGAACATGAAACCGCCGACCAGGGCCGACAGCCAGATCAACCGCGGACCGCCGTACAGCGTCTTGCCGGCATCGACCCAGCCCAGCCCGACCATCGCATTGAAGCCGATGATGGCCACGCCAATGGCCATGACCCACATGCGCATGCGGGTCCAGTCACCGATGTTCACGATGTCGGACACGGCGCCCATCGTGCAGAAATGCGTGCGCTGCGCAATCGCACCGAAGATGACGGACAAGCCAAAGCTGGCCCACAGGACTTGCGCGGCAATCGCGCCGAGATCGATGTCTTGCATGGGGCGGATTCTAGTGATCTGCGCCGTGCCGCGCCGGCCTGCTGCACCCGCTCGGTGCGACCCGCACGGGCGGCACCGGCCCAAATGAAAACCCCCGGCCATGCCGGGGGTTGCGGGCGCACGGGTGCGGGGCGGCGACTCAGCGCAGCGACACCAGCCGCTCCTTGGCTTCTTGAGCCGCTTCGCTTTGCGGATGGTTCTTGATGAGTTCGTCGAGCGTGCGCCGGGCGGCCGGCCGGTCCTTCAGCTCGATCTGGCACATCGCGATCGACAGCATCGCCTCGGGCACCCTCGGATGGCTGGGGTAACCCGACACCAGGGCGCGGAACGACCCCATCGCCTCACGGTAGTCGCGCTTTCCGTAGTGCGAATTGCCCAGCCAGTACAGCACCGCCTCGGTGTACCCACTGCCCGGGTAGCGGCGCTGGAAATTGGCAAACGCTGCCGCCGCGTTGGCAAAGTCACCCTTGCGGAAGACGTCCAGCGCGGCCTCGAAGTCGCGCCGCTCTTCCGGGCGCACCACGATCTCCTTGCCGTCGATCTGCGTCTTCTGCGGCTCGACCTGGCGAATGCGCTCGTCGATGCCCTGGACGATGTCGGTCTGCTTGCGCTGCAGCTCCGAGACGGCGCGTGCGAGCTGCTCGTTCTGGCCACGCATCGTGGCCAGCTCGGCGCGCAACTGCTCCAGCTGAGCGTTCAGCTCGAGCAGGCTGCGGCGCAGCTGCTCGGTCTGTTCGGCCTGGCGCTGGCTGGCCTCGCGCGCGCTTGCTGCCTCGGCGTTGATGCGCTGGCGCAGTTCGAGGATGGCCTTGCGGGCTTCGTCATCCTCGAACAAGGCCGCGCTGGCGCCGGTTGAACCCACCATGCACACCGCCAGCAAGACGGCGCGCCCGAACGAGCGCCCTGGCGCCACGGCAGTGAGGTACTTCATGGCGGGAAGCGGCATCAGCGCAGGTTCAGCTCGGCGCGACGGTTCTTCGCCCAGGCCTCTTCAGTCGCACCTTCGGCAGCGGGACGCTCTTCGCCGTAGCTCACGGCTTCCATCTGGGCGTCCTTCACACCCAGCAGCTCGAGCGACTTGCGCACGGCCTCGGCGCGTTTCTGGCCCAGTGCCAGGTTGTACTCGCGGCCGCCGCGCTCGTCGGCGTGCCCTTCGATCGTCAGGCGCTTCTGGCCACCGGCCATCACCTTGGCGTAGGACGACACCACCGGGCGGTATTCGTCCTTGACAACGTAGCTGTCGAAGTCGAAGTACACGACGCGCGCCAGTTGCGAGGCTGCATCACCCTGGCCGTTCTGGCCGGTGAGGTTCACGGTGGACACCTGCGACTGGGCCTGGCCGCCCGTGCCGCCGGACGAACCGACGGCCGAACCGGTACGGCTCTCGACGGGCGCGTCATCGAGCTTGACGCTCGAACCGCAGCCGGCCAGCACACCGGCCACGGCCAGTGCAGCACCCAGGGAAGAAATCGAACGAAGTTTCATGATGTGGCTCCTTCTATGGAGGGTTGTGTCCCAACGAACATTAATTCACGCTGCGTGTGAGTCAAAGCCGGCTGCAGCCTCGTCCGACTTCGATGGAATTCAGGATCCGGATTGCCGGGACAGCCGATCACCGAGCGAACGGCCCCCAGACCGGCTCGCGAACGTCGCCCCGATTCGAGAGCAAGGTGGCCTTGATCTTGCCGTCCAGCGTGGTGGTCATCAGCACGTTGCGGCCCTGCGAGCGCGTGGCATAGATGATCAGGCGGCTGTTGGGCGCAAAGCTCGGGCTTTCGTCGTCGCGTGTGTCGGTGATCGAGGTGATGGTGCCGCTGCTCAGGTCCATCAGCTGCAGGCGGAACGCCCCGTTGTCGCGCGTCACGTAGGCCATCCAGCGGCCATCCGGGCTGAGTGCGGGGCTGATGTTGTAGCTGCCGTTGAACGTCACGCGCTCGGCGCCACCACCGCCGGCGGGCATGCGGTAGATCTGCGGCGAGCCGCCCCGGTCACTGACGAAATACAGGGTGCGACCGTCCGGGGTGAAGATCGGCTCGGTGTCGATGCCCGGGCTGGAGGCCAGCCGGCGCACGTTCTCGCCCATGCGGTTCACGCCGTACATCTGCGACAGCCCGTCACGCGTGAGCACGACCGCCAGGTTCTGGCCATCTGGTGCCCAGGCCGGCGCGCTGTTGGACCCCTTGAAGCTGGCGATCGGGCGGCGACGGCCGCTGGCGATCTCCTGGGCGTAGACGACCGGTTTGCGGGTCTCGAACGAGACGTAGGCCAGTTCGGCACCGTTGGGCGACCAGGCCGGCGAGATGATCGGCTCGGCACTGGCCAATGCGACCTGCGCGCCCTCGCCGTCGGAATCGGCCACCCACAGGGTGTAGCGCTGCGCCGCCTTGGTGACGTAGGCGATGCGGGTCTCGAAAACACCGCGCTCGCCGGTCAGCTTCTCATAGATGAAATCAGCGATGCGGTGGGCGGCCAGGCGCAGATCGGCCTCGGCAACGGCATGCGCCTGCCCGCCGAGGTCCTGGCCGCGCACCGTGTCCCACAGCTTGAAGCGCACATCCAGGCGGCCATCGGCCAGGCGGGTGATGCTGCCCGAGACCAGGGCGTCGGCGCCCCGGGCGCGCCAGTCGGGAATGTTGGGACGAACCGACTCGTCCATGGTCAGGTTGCCGGTGTCGACACTGCGGAACTGGCCGCTGCGCTCCAGGTCGGCCCGCACGATGGCCGAGACCTGCTGCGTGCGGCCGGTTTCGCCGCCAAACTGTGTGATCGCGATCGGGAACTGGGTGGTGCCGACGCCGGAGATGTCGACCCGGAACTGCGCCAGGGCCGGCGCACCGGCCAGCGCGGCCGGGACGGCCAGGAACGAGCGTCGAGACCAACGGCGGGAGATGTCTGAGGATGTCATTCAGTGTCCAGGCTGGGATCGGGCGGTGAGTGGCTGGGTCGGCCAGGACGCACCGGCGGCGAGTCCGTCGCTCCCGCCGCATTGTGCGGGCGTGACCTGGGTGCTGACCCCACGAATGTGCAACAGTTCCTCACCAGACGGCCCGTCGAGGGCGTGTTGACCGCAAATGCGCGGCCCATGTCGCTGCGTTGGGCCCCGATTGTAGGCATGTTGCGGGCCAGTCCCGGCCGCACGCGGCCAGATGCTGCGATGAGCAACGGATAATGTCTCGCACCATGGCGCCCGTCGACCTGTCCCCTCAGCGCACCCCCTGCCCTGTGCCGGCCGGGCGCCGCCCTGTGAGCCGTACCGCACCCACATGACCTCGTTCAAGCAGCGCCTGGCCCGCCTCTGGCCGTATTTCATGCACGGCCGCTGGGGTTTCGTGCTGGCCATCTCCGGCGCCATCGTCGGTGCGGCCACCGAACCGATGATCCCCGCCCTGATGCAGCCGCTGCTCGATCGCGGCTTCCAGGGCCGGCAACTGCCGCTGTGGATGGTGCCCGTCACCATCGTCGGCCTGTTCGCGGTGCGCGGGCTGGCCGGCTTCGTGGCGCAGTACGGGCTCGCCTGGGCGGCCAATCGCGGCATCCTGGCGCTGCGCACCGCGATGTTCCAGCGGCTGCTCGATGCCCACGCCAGCCTGTTTTCGCAGCACAGCGCCAGTGCGCTGACCAACACCGTGGTCTATGAGGTTCAGACGGGCGCCACGCAGCTCGTGCAGTCGCTGCAGACCCTGGTGCGCGACTCGCTCACCCTGCTGGCCCTGCTCGGCTACCTGATGTGGCTCAACTGGCAGCTCACGCTGTTCGTGGCGATCCTGTTTCCGGCGGTGGCCTGGGTCATGCGCACGCTCAGCCGGCGCCTGCACCGGCTCACCGTCGAAGGCCAGCGCGCCACCGACACGCTCGCCTATGTGGTCGAAGAAAACGTCCTGGCCTGGCGCATCGTGCGCCTGCACGGCGCACAGGGGCAGCAAGGCGAACGCTTCGACCGCAACAGCCTGCAGCTGCGCCGGCTGGCGCTGAAGTCGGTCGTGGCCCAGGCGTCGATGAACCCGATGACACAGATCCTCGCGGCCTGCGGCCTGTCGGCGGTCATCGTGGCCGCGCTCTGGCAAAGCGGTACGTCCGGCACCTCGGTGGGCAGTTTCGTGGCCTTCGTGACTGCGATGCTGATGCTGATGTCGCCGATCAAGCATCTGTCGGACGTGGCCGGCCCGATTACACGCGGCCTGGCGGCCCTGGAACGCGCGATCGGCCTGATCGAGGGTTCACCGCCCGAGCACGACGGACACTACCAGCCCGCCCGCGGCCATGCGCTGCAGGGGCCACTGGTGCTCGAGGGCGTGCAGGTGCAGTACCGGGCCGAGCAGGCCCCGGCCCTGGCAGGGATCGACCTGGTCGTGCCTCAGGGCGAGGTGGTCGCGCTGGTCGGCCCGTCGGGTGCCGGCAAGTCCACGCTGGTGCACCTGCTGCCGCGCTTTGTCGAACCCACGGGCGGACGCATCCTGCTCGATGGCCATGCGCTGACCGACTGGAACACCCTGGCGCTGCGCCGCCAGTTCGCGCTGGTCAGCCAGGACGTCGTGCTCTTCAATGACAGTGTTGCCGCCAATGTGGCACTGGGGGAAGCGGTCGACCCGGCACGGGTACGCGATGCGCTGCGCAGCGCCAACCTGCTGGAGTTTGTCGACAGCCTGCCGCAAGGCGTGGACACGCTGGTCGGGCACAACGGCAACCAGCTCTCGGGCGGTCAGCGCCAGCGGCTGGCGATCGCGCGGGCCATCTACAAGGACGCGCCCATCCTGATCCTCGACGAGGCCACGTCGGCGCTCGACTCCGAATCCGAACGGCTGGTGCAGGATGCGCTGGAGCATCTGATGCAAGGCCGCACCACGCTGGTGATCGCGCACCGGCTGTCCACGATCGAGCGGGCCGACCGCATCGTCGTGATGGATGGCGGTCGCATCACCGAACAAGGCACGCATGCCGAGCTGATCTCGGCCGGCGGGCTGTATGCGCGACTGCACGCCCTGCAGTTCAAGTCCTGAGGTTCCGGCCATGACCGCTCCTGCCATCAGCCGCTATCCCGTGCCCGCACTGGACAGCCTGCCCGACGACCTGAAGCAGCGCTTCCTCGAAGTGCAGGACAAGGCCGGGTTCATCCCCAACGTGTTTCTTGCGCTGGCGCACCGCCCCGACGAGTGCCGGGCCTTCCTGGCCTACCACGACGCGCTGATGCTGAAGGACTCCGGCCTGACCAAGGGCGAGCGCGAGATGATCGTCGTGGCCACCAGCGGCGCGAACAACTGCCTGTACTGCGTGGTGGCCCACGGCGCGATCCTGCGCATCTATGAAAAGCGTCCGCTGATCGCCGACCAGGTGGCCGTGAACCACCGCAAGGCCGACCTGAGCGAGCGGCAGCGGGTGATGCTGGACTTTGCGCTGAAGGTCTGCAAGGACTCGGCCAGCGTCACCGACCACGACCACCAGGCATTGCGCGACCAGGGCTTCAGCGACGAGGACATCTGGGACATCGGCGCGATCACGGCACTGTTCGGCCTGTCCAACCGCATGGCCAACCTGATCAACCTGCGCCCGAACGACGAGTTCTACCTGATGGGCCGGGTGCCGCGCAGCAAGTAGCGGCCGGCAGCGCCCCGCACAGCGTGCCGTCGTGCGCGCGACACGCGGGGCACCCGCACACACATCGGCACAGGGAGAACGCCGCGCATGCCCCAGGATACGACTCCATCGGTCAGCCCCCTCGACATGACGTCCGCCACCGGCAGCACGGAGCCGGTGCCACAGGTGCGCCTGCAGGTCAGCGCCGTGGCGCGGCTGAACTTCGCCGACTTCCAGAATGCCGTCCCGGCGCTGCTTGAGCTGGCCATCATCAACCCCACGGACGAGCCGGTCACCGGCCTGACGGTCAGCCTGAGCGCCGAGCCGGCTTTCGTGCGACCCCGGTCCTGGTCGCTCGACGCCGTCGGGCCGAACGAGACCTACCACCTCACACAACTCGACGTGCAGATCGACGGGGCGCTCATCTCGCGCCTGACCGAGGCCGAACCGGCCATCCTGAGCTTCGAGCTCCGGACGGCCGCACAGCCCGGCGTGGTGCTGGCGCGCCACGACACCCGGGTCGAACTGCTGGCCCGCAACCAGTGGGGCGGGATCGGTCACCTGCCCGAGATGGTCGCGGCGTTTGTCCAGCCCAATGACCCGGCGATCGACCGCCTGCTGAAGTCCGCCGCGCAGGCGCTGCAGCACAGCGGCAAGCCGGACGCGATCGACGGCTATGCGCAGGGCGCGCGCCGGGCCTGGGAGCTGGCGTCGGCCATCTGGACCGCCGTGGCCTCGCTCAGGCTGGCCTACACGCTGCCGCCGGCCAGCTTCGAACATGCCGGCCAGAAGGTCCGGGGCCCTGCGCAGGTGCTCGATGCCGGCATCGCGACCTGCCTGGACCTGGCCTTGCTGTTTGCTTCCTGCCTGGAGCAGGCCCACCTCAACCCCTTGCTGGTGTTCACCCGCGGCCATGCGTTTGTCGGGCTGTGGCTGCGCAACGAGGAGTTCTCCAATGCGGTGGTCGATGACGTCACCGCGCTGAGAAAGCGCGTGAAGCTGCAGGAACTGCTGGTGTTCGAGACCACCCTGGTGACGCAGGACCCGCCGGCCAGCTTCAGCCAGGCCATCGAGCAGGCCCAGCGCCAGCTCGAGCCGGACGTCGAAGACCGCTTCGAACTGGTCGTCGACGTGCGGCGTGCCCGCATGTCGCGGATCAAACCGCTGGCGCTGGGCCAGGCGCCGGCGGAACCCGCCACGGCGGCCGCGCCGTCAGCGGTGCCCTGGGCCGTGGAGGACGCCCCAGCCCTGTCGGACATGGCGGCCTCGGACGTCCCGACCGCCGAGCTCGACCCGCGCGACCGGCTGGCCCGCTGGCAACGCCGGCTGCTGGACCTCTCGCTGCGCAATGCCTTGCTGAACTTCAAGGCCGGCAAGAAGGCGCTGGCCCTGGAGGCCGCAGCCCCCGCGCTTGAGGACGCGCTGGTGCAGGGCCAGTCGCTGCGGCTGCTGCCCGACCCGGAGCTGATGCAGGGCCGCGACCCGCGCAGCCAGCCGCTGCACGAGGCGCGCAGCCTGGAAGACCTGCGCCGTGCCCACGCGGCCGAGGCGCTGTCGCGCCGGGAGATCTTCATCCGGCTCGAGGCCCAGGAACTCGAGACACGCCTGGTCGAGCTGTTCCGCGGCGCGCGCAATGCCATGCAGGAGGGGGGCTCGAACACGCTGTATGTCGCGCTCGGCTTCCTGGTGTGGACGCGGCGCGACCGGCCCGATGCCCGCTTCAGGGCGCCGCTGATCCTGTTGCCCGTCACACTCAATCGCAAGAGTGCACGATCCGGCTTCACGCTGGTGGCACACGAGGACGAACCGCTGTTCAATCCGACCCTCGTCGAGATGCTGCGCCAGGACTTCCAGCTCGACCTCGGCGTGGCGGCCGGCAGCCTGCCCCGCGACGACACCGGGCTGGACATCCAGGGCATCTGGACCCGGGTGCGTGCCGCGATCAAGGACGTTCGCGGCTGGGAAGTCAGCGAGGATGTCGTGCTCTCGATGTTCTCGTTCGCCAAGTACCTGATGTGGAAGGACCTGGCCGAGCGCACCGATGCACTGCGCAAGTCGCCGGTGGTGGCCCACCTGATCGACACCCCGCGCGAGCCCTACGCCTCGCCCGTGCCCTTCCCGGAGGCCGCCCGTCTGGACCTCGACTACCCACCGCAGCAGGTGTTCAGCCCGCTGGCAGCGGATTCATCACAGTTGTCCGCCGTCATGGCCGCTGCCCGGGGCAAGGACTTCGTGCTGATCGGACCGCCTGGCACGGGCAAGAGCCAGACCATCGCCAACCTCATCGCCCAGTGCCTGGCCGAAGGGCGGCGCGTGCTTTTTGTCGCCGAAAAGATCGCCGCGCTCGATGTGGTGTACCGCCGCCTGCGCGAGGTGGGGCTGGGCGAGTTCTGCCTGGCGCTGCATTCCAACCGCACACGCAAGCTGGATGTGCTCGCTCAGCTGCAGAAGGCCTGGGAAGCCCGGGGCGAGGTCGATGCTGCCGCGTGGGAGGCCAAGGCCCAGCAACTCCAGCGTGTGCGAGAGCAGCTGTCCGCCTACGTCGAGCGCCTGCACCGCCGGCACCGCAATGGCTGGAGCATCCATCAGGCGCTGGGGCGGGTGGTGAGTGGCAGCGCGGTGCCTCAGATCGTCCTCGCCTGGCCCGCCGCCGACACACACGACGACACCGACCTGGCCGCGCTGCGCGACCTGGCCGGGCGGCTGCAGGTCAACGCCATGGCGGTCGGAGCCGATCAGCTCGGAGCCGGGCCGCTGTCACCGGTGCATGCCACCGACTGGTCGGCGCGCTGGCAGATCGAGATGCAGCACGCCGCCCAGACGCTGCAGGACGCGGCAGTCGCGTTCGACGATGCCGCCGATGGCCTCGGCACCAAGCTGGGCCTGCCCTGGCCCGAGCGCGACGGCGCGACCCGGCGGGCCCTGGCCCTGTTGGCCAGCACGCTGCCCGACGCGGCGGCCGCTGACTGGAGCTTTTGCGCACGCCCCGATGCCGGATCCATCATCACCGCCCTCGGTACGGCCCAGGCACGGCTGCTGCAGCACCGGCAGATGTCGGCCAGCCTGCCCCCCGCCTGGCGGGCCGAGCTGCAGGCCCGGCTGACGCACGGGCTGGAGCTGCTGGAACAACGCCACCGCCTGCATGCCGAACTCGGCACGCCCTGGCCGGGCGCGGTGACGGAAGACATGGAACGTGGCGTGGACTGCCTTTCGCAGATCGCCGCGCTTCGCGCTGGCCTGTCGGTGCGATACGGCGCCGATGTGGCCCAGCTGCCGGTGGTGCAGCTCCAGCGCGACTGGGCCCGGGCCGAGCGGGCCTTCTGGCCGATGTCCTGGCTGGGCCGGCGCAAGGTCCGGCGTGCGCTGGACGCCGCCATCGAAGGCACGGACGAGCCCCGTGTGGCCGAAGATCTGTCGGCCCTGGTGCGCATCAAGGGCCTGCGCGACGAGCTGGAGTCGATCCACCCCGGCGCGGCGGTCGAAGGTCTGTGGGCCGGCGAACGCACCCGCATCGACCACGCCCGTGCAGCCTTGAAGGCCAACGCCGCCTTGCTGGCCGCACGGCTCGGACAGCCGTTTTCGCTGGAAGGGCTGACGCCCGCGCTCGAAGGCCTGTGTGGCGAGCGCTGGGCGCGCGAGGTTCAACGCCTGCAGGCCCTGCAGGCACTCGACGCCCAGCTCGACGCGCTGGCCGGGCTGGCCGAGCCGAGCCTCGGGCTCTGGCGTGGCCGCGACACCGACATCGCGATCCTGCGCGCCGCCCTGGCCTTCGAGCGTGAGCGCGAGGCGGTGCCGCAGCGCGGCGCGCTGACATCGGCCCACGCCGAGGTGGCCGCCGGCCGCTGCGGCAGCGAGCTGCAGCAGCGCCATGCCGCCCTGACCGGCCGCGCGGCCGTCGAGGCGCAGCTGCAGGCCTTCGAGAACCTCACCACCCTGTGCCCCGGTGTCTGGCAGGGCCTGGACAGCGACCCCGACCACATCGCCCGCGCTCTGGCCTTTGGCACCACGTTGCGGGCCGTGCTGCCCACACTGGCACCCTCGGCCGATGACGCGGACCGCGCGGGCCAGGCCTTGCATGACCTGCTCGCGCATCGCCGCGCCGAGCTGGCCGCCGATGGCCCGGTCGCGCTGGCCTGCCGCACGCTGCTTCAGCGCCAGGAGGCACTGCAGACGGCGCTGCAGAGCTTCAGCCACGCAGCTGCCCAGCCCGAGCCGGTCGGCCTGGCGTTGACAGAACAGAGCACCGCGATGCTGGCCGTCACTGCCAAAGATGTTGTCGCCCATGTGCAGGGCCTGCACGCCTGGTGCGCCTGGCGCCGGGTGCGGGCCGAGGCGAGTGATGTGGGGCTGGCGCCACTGATCGATGCCGTCGAAAGCGGTGGCCTGGCTGCCGACGGGTTGCCCACGGCCTTCGAAGTGAACTACGCGCGCTGGTGGTCGGCACAGGCACTCGATGCCGACGAGGTGCTCAAGCGGTTCGTCTCGGCCGAACATGAGCGGCGCATCCAGGCGTTCCGCGCACTGGACGACGAATTCACCGACATCACGCGGCAATGGATCCGCGCCCGCCTGTGCGCGAACCTGCCTGCGGCCGACGGCGTGCAGCGCAACAGCGAATGGGGTGTGCTCAAGCGCGAGATCACCAAGAAACGCATGCACCTGCCGCTGCGGCAGTTGCTGCAGGAGATCCCGTCCGTCGTACTCACGCTGGCGCCCTGCCTGCTGATGAGCCCGCTGTCGATCGCACAGTACCTGTCGGCCGGCGCGAGCAACTTCGACCTGGTCGTGTTCGACGAGGCCTCGCAGATCCCGGTGTGCGACGCCATCGGCGCGATGGCCCGCGGCCGGCAGGTGGTGATGGTCGGCGACCCGAAGCAGTTGCCGCCGACCAACTTCTTCTCACGCGGCGAGAACAGCGACACCGACAACGACGATGAGGTCGTCGAGGGCGATCTGGAAAGCATCCTCGATGAATGCCTGGGCGCCAGCCTGCCCACGCGCCACCTCGCCTGGCACTACCGCTCGCGCCATGAAAGCCTGATCGCCTTCAGCAACCATCGCTACTACGCTGGCGGTCTGGTGACGTTTCCGTCGCCGGTCACCGACGATCGTGCCGTCAGCTTCCACTACGTGGATGGCCGCTACGAGAAGGGTGGCGCCCGCGTCAACCGGCCGGAAGCGCAGGCCCTGGTGGCCGACCTCGTGGCGCGCCTGCAATCCCCCGGCTTCCGGGCGTCGGGCACCACGATCGGTGTGGTGACCTTCAATGCCGAGCAGCAGAGCCTGATCGAAGACCTGCTCGACGAAGCGCGCCGAGCCGACCCCGAGCTTGAACCGTACTTCGCTGAAAGTGAACTCGAGCCGGTGTTCGTGAAGAACCTGGAAAGCGTCCAGGGTGACGAGCGGGACATCATGTACTTCTCGATCACCTACGGGCCGGACACCGCTGGAGCCGTCTCGATGAACTTCGGCCCCCTGAACCGCGATGGTGGTGAACGCCGGCTCAACGTGGCCGTCACGCGCGCCCGCCAGGCCTTGCGGGTGTTCTCCAGCCTGCGCGGCGAACAGATGGACCTGTCTCGCACCCAGGCCGCCGGCGTGCGTGACCTCAAGCACTTCCTGGAGTTTGCCGAGCGTGGCCCGCGCGCGCTGGCCGAGGCGCACCGCGGCAGCCAGGGCGGCGCGGCCGGCCCCTTCGAGGCGACCGTGGCCGAGGCGCTCGCCCGCAAAGGCTGGCAGGTGCACACCCAGGTCGGTGCGTCCTCGTTCCGCGTCGACCTGGCCGTCGTGCACCCCGACTTCACCGGGCGATACCTCGCAGGCGTGGAATGTGACGGGGCCACCTATCACCGTGCAGCCACGGCGCGCGACCGCGACAAGCTGCGCGAACAGGTGCTGCGCGGCCTGGGCTGGGACGTCGTGCGCGTCTGGTCGACCGACTGGTGGCTCGACCCGACCGGCACGCTGGAGCGGCTGCACGGGCGGCTCGAAGCCCTGCTTGCGAACGATCGGGCACAACGGCAGACGCCACCGGACACCTTGCCCGGCTGAGAGCCGCGCAGACGCAGCCGGGACGCGGTGGC
>CBFGPV010000115.1:0-13704 GCA_965650765.1 uncultured Burkholderiales bacterium | reverse complement strand
GCATACTCCCTTAGCAGGGGAGCACCTTCGGCCTCTCGGTCACGTCTCCAACCGTAAATCGGCAAGACCAATATTCTACAGTGAAATATCGGTCACCGGGCCACTCGGGCCGCGGAATTCACGACTTTATGCAGCGTCCTGGTCGAGGTCAAAGGCCTTGTGCAAAGCGCGCACCGCCAGTTCCATGTACTTCTCGTCGATCACGACACTGGTCTTGATCTCGCTGGTGGTGATCATCTGGATGTTGATGCCCTCTTCGCTCAGCGTGCGGAACATGCGGCTGGCCACACCGGCGTGCGAGCGCATGCCGATGCCGACGATGGACACCTTGCAGATCTTCGCGTCGCCAACGACTTCATTGGCGCCCAGATGCGGCACGACCTTTTCCTTGAGCAGGTCGATCGTCTTGGCGTAGTCGTTGCGATGCACGGTGAACGAGAAGTCCGTCTTGCCGTCGTGCGACATGTTCTGCAGGATCACGTCCACGTCGATGTTCGCATCGGCCACAGCGCCCAGGATCTGGTAGGCGATACCGGGGCGATCGGGCACACCCATCACGGTGATCTTGGCTTCGTCGCGATTGAAGGCAATGCCCGACACAACGGCTTGTTCCATTTTCTCGTCTTCCTCAAAGGTGATCAGCGTGCCCGACCTGGACTCTTCGGCAAGGTCGATGTCCCAGGGGGTGAAGCTCGACAGCACGCGCAGCGGCACACGGTACTTGCCCGCAAATTCGACCGAGCGGATCTGCAGCACCTTGGAGCCCAGGCTGGCCATCTCGAGCATTTCCTCGAAGCTGATGGTGTGCAGCCGGCGGGCTTCGGGGACGATGCGCGGGTCGGTGGTGTAGACGCCGTCGACGTCGGTGTAGATCAGGCACTCGTCGGCCTTCATGGCCGCCGCAATGGCCACGGCCGATGTGTCGGAGCCACCCCGCCCCAGCGTGGTGATGTTGCCCAGACCATCGATGCCCTGGAAGCCGGTGATGATGACCACGCGGCCTGCGTTCAGGTCGGCACGTACGCGGGCGTCATCGATGCTCTGGATGCGCGCCTTGGTGTAGGCCGAGTCGGTCTTGACCGGCACCTGCCACCCTGAGTAGCTGACCGCATCGAGGCCTTCGGCCTGCAGCGCAATGGCCAGCAGGCCCACCGACACCTGCTCGCCAGTGGAGGCGATCATGTCGAGTTCGCGGGCGTAGGCTGAAGTCTGTGTTGCCGGAGCCAGTTCCTTGGCCAGGCCGAGCAGACGGTTGGTTTCGCCGCTCATGGCCGAGGGCACGACCACCATCTGGTGACCCGCCCGGTGCCATTTGGCGACGCGCTTGGCGACGTTGCGGATGCGCTCGGTGGAGCCCATCGACGTTCCGCCGTATTTGTGAACGATCAATGCCATGGGAGTCGGGTGCGCGGTGTGAATCGTTAGGCTGGATTGCTGCTTGCGCCGCGATCGCAAGCCCGACATTGTAGCGGGTGTGCCCTGCCCTCCCATGGGCGCGGTGGCCGACAGCGTCCCGCGTGGTTACCATCGCGGCAGCCACACGGGACTCACATGACCTCACTGCTGGAGATGCTCCAAACCTCGACCTGGGGTCGCAACCTGTCGCCGGCCGACTTCGACCGTGTGGCCGGCGCAGCCTTCGAGCGCGGTATTCCCGAGGGCGGTTTTGCCGCGCAGGCCGGCCAGCCGGTGGACCACTGGATCGGCCTCATCGAGGGTTTGCTGAAGATGTCGGTGACGGCACCGGACGGCAAGGTGTCGACGCTGACCGGCCTGTGTGCCGGCGGCTGGTTCGGCGAGGGCTCGCTGATCAAGCGCGAGCCGCGTCGCTACGACGTGATCGCGTTGCGTCCATCGCGCATTGCGCTCATCCCCTATGCCGCCTTCGAACGGCTGCGCGGATCGAGCATGCCGTTCAACCACTATCTGCACAACCTGATGAACGCCCGGCTGAGCCTGTTCATCGGTCTGCTCGAATACGACCGCCTGCTGAGCACTGATGCGCGGGTGGCACGCTGTATCGCCACCCTGTTCAACCCCGATCTCTACCCCGAGCCCACGCCTTTTGTCGATCTGAAACAGCATGAGCTTGGCCTGTTGAGCGGCGTCTCGCGCCAGCGCGTCAACACCGCCTTGCGCACCCTGCACAACCAGGGCCTGATCCGCATCGAAACGCGCGGGGTCACCGTGCTGGACCTGCACGGCCTGCGCAACTTTGCCGGCGTGCACTGAGGGTATGGTTCAGCCTGGCGCGGCGGGCTCCCAGCGCAGGCTGACCTGATCAGGCTCGTCCCTGCCGGCCCAGACCCGGGCATCGATGCCCAGACCCGGCACGAACACAAGCTGCTCTCCGACATAGAGCAGTGGGCCGCCGCGCTGCCACGCTGGCACGCCCAGGGCCTGGTACTGCTTCTTGAGCTGACGCGCCGGCCGGCCCGGCGCGAACTGGAACTGCTCTCCTCCGCAGCGGGCCTCACATCGCACCTCCCGCAGCAGCGCCCGCGCCACGCCGGCATGGGTCACGGGCGCCAGATGCAGCGTGCCGCCCCAGGGCGTGATCTCAAAGCGCGTGGCATCGGGCATGGAGAGGTCCATCGTGGCGGCCACGGGCGTGACCGCAGCCGAGGCCGTGGCAGGGAGCCGGGACGCGAGCGTCAGTTGGTCACGATGGACACGCAGGACGCAGCCGGGCTGCCCCGGCACGGGCCACTGTGCGCCGTGCGTGTGGACGGTCAGCTCGTCGCACAGGCGGTCCGTGGCCGTGGCCGGCAGCACGCGCCCGGATTGATCGCGGTACCAGACCCGCAACACGTTGCGACGTCGCGCCGGGCTCAGGCCCAGCAGGCCACCCACATCGAGCGCCCTGCCCTGGTGGGGGGCCGTCACCGTGGCCAGGTCGATGCGTGCCAAGGCCTCGGCACACTCGCGGCTGTCCTGCGCATGACGGGCAGCATCGCTGAGGCTGCGCTCGGCACCTGGAAAGGCCTGCACGAGCGCGGGCCATACCTGCCGCCTCAGCCGGTTTCTCAGATAGCGCTCGTCGGTGTTGCTGTTGTCGTCGACATGCACCAGGCCGTGCTGGCGCAGATACGCTTCGATCGCTTCGCGGGGCTCGTTGAGCCAGGGGCGCACCCAGGTGAGTCCGTCACGCACGATCGATGCCGGCATGGACGACAGGCCATCGGCCCCTGCCCCTCTGAGGGCCTGCAGGATGAAGGTCTCGGCCTGATCACGCCGGTGATGGGCCAGTGCGATGAGGCTGGCGCCCTGCTCGCGTGCCATGGCGGCCAGCGCGTCGTAGCGGGCCTCGCGCGCGATCGCCTCGACACTCTCGCCTGGCCCGGGGCACAAGGCCAGACGGCGCGATGCGAACGTCACCGGCAGCCCCGCGCGGGTCCAGGCCTCGCATTGGGCCTGGCAGTGCGCCAGCCAGTCATCGGCCTGGGGCTGCAGGCCATGATGCACATGCAGCGCAACCACCTCAAGTGCTGCGGCAGGGCCGTGTGTCGGCCCGACGGTGTCCGTGACGTGAAGCGAGCGCACCATGCCGGTCGCCATGCGCGCGACCACATGCAAAAGGGCCGTGGAATCACGGCCCCCGCTGTAGGCCACCGCGATGCGTGGCGGTGTGCCCGGGTTCACGTCGGACCTCAACGCTCCTTGGTGTCGGTGAAGCGCCCGTAGCCCTGAAGCCGCTCGTAGCGGCGATTCAGCAGCTCGCGCGGCTTGAGGTCGCTGACCTGGCGCAGTGCGTCATTGAGCGCGCGCTTCAGGTAGGCGGCCATCTGCTTGTGGTCGCGATGGGCACCACCCACGGGCTCGTTCACGATCTTGTCGACCAGGCCCAGCGCCTTCAGCCGGTGCGCCGTGATGCCCAGGGCCTCGGCCGCATCGGCGGCGCGGTCGGCCGTCTTCCAGAGGATGGAGGCACAGCCCTCGGGCGAGATGACCGAGTAGACCGAATACTGCAGCATCAGCACCTGATCGCCGACGCTGATGGCCAGCGCACCGCCCGAGCCGCCCTCACCGATGATGGTGGAGATGATCGGCACTTCGAGCTGCGCCATTTCGAAGATGTTGCGTCCGATGGCTTCGGACTGCCCGCGCTCCTCGGCGCCGATGCCCGGGTAGGCACCCGGCGTGTCGACGAAGGTGAAGACCGGCAGGCCGAACTTCTCGGCCAGCTTCATCAGCCGCAGCGCCTTGCGGTAGCCCTCGGGGCGAGACATCCCGAAATTACGCGCGGCGCGTTCCTTGGTGTCGCGCCCCTTCTGGTGGCCCAGCACCATGCAGGCCTGTCCGTTGAACCGCGCCAGGCCGCCGACGATCGACTGGTCGTCGCCGAAGTGGCGGTCGCCGTGCAGTTCCTGGAACTCGGTGAAGATCTCGTTGATGTAGTCCAGCGTGTAGGGCCGCTGCGGATGCCGCGCAATCTGCGTGACCTGCCACGGGCTCAGGCTGGAGTAGACATCCTTCGTGAGCTGCTGGCTCTTCTTGGTGAGTCGGTCGATCTCTTCGGAGATGTCGACGGCTGACTCGCTTTGCACATACCGCAGTTCGTCGATCTTGGTCTCAAGTTCGGCGATCGGCTGCTCGAATTCGAGAAAGTGTTTCTTGCTCATCCCAGGTGATCCCGTCGGTTGATCCCGTCTGTCCAAACATGCCCCGTCACGGCCATCAGTACTCCACGGGCAGGGGGTCCAGGCTGCGCCAAATGTACCATGTTGCAACCGAGCGAAAAGGGGCCCAGGCGTCGCCCACTTCACGCGCTTCGGCACGTGACACGGGCTCGCCGCTGAAGTAATTCAGGCTGATGCCCTTGAGCAGCCCGAGGTCGTCCAGGGGCAGCACATTCGGCCGCATCAGGTGGAAGATCAGGAACATCTCGGCCGTCCAGCGGCCGATGCCGCGGATCGCGACCAGTTCCTCGATGATGGCCTCGTCGTCCATCGATGACCACTGCCGCACATGCACGCTGCCGCTGTCGAAGTGCGAGGCCAGGTCGCGCAGGTACTCCACCTTGCGGCCGGACAGGCCCACGCCGCGCAATGTGTCCACCGGCAGGGCGAGCACAGCGGCCGGCGCGATGCGCGTCGACGGCGCCGGCAGCAAGCCGGCCAGACGATCCCAGATGGACTGGGCAGCCTTGACCGTGATCTGCTGGCCCACGATCGAGCGGGCCAGCGTCGTGAAGGCGTCGCCGCGGCTTTGCAGCCGGGCTTCGCCAAACTGGGGAATGAGCTTGCGCATCACCCGGTCGCGTTTGGCCAGATGCTTGCAGGCTTCATCCCAGTAATCGGGAGTGACGGACTTCACCATGACAACTGCCCTCAGGCCCGGACCCAGGTCGTACCTTGCGGCGTGTCCTTGAGCACGATGCCCTGTGCAGCCAGTTCGTCGCGGATGCGGTCGGCCTCGGCAAAGTCGCGTGCCTTTTTCGCGGCAGCGCGCGCATCGATCCGAGCCTGGATGGCCGCGTCATCGGCCGACGATGCGCCCCCTTGCAGATAGGCGCGAGGCGACCCCTGCAGCAGGCCCAGCGTGCCGGCGAGCGCCTTGAGCAGCCCGGCCGTTTGCGGCGATGCGCTGCGATTGACCTCGCCCGCCAACTCGAACAGCACGGCCACCGCTTCGGGCGTGTTGAAGTCGTCGTCCATCGCCGCCTTGAAGCGCGCTGCGTGCGGTTCGGTCCAGTCGAGCGGCGCGTCTTCGGCGCTCACGCTGTCCAGCGCGGTGTAGAGGCGTCGCAACGCACCGCGGGCGTCGTCGAGGTTCGCGTCGCTGAAGTTGAAGGGGCTGCGATAGTGTGTGCGCAGCATGAAAAAGCGGACGGTTTCGCCGTCATAACGCGCCAGAACGTCGCGGATGGTGAAGAAGTTGCCAAGCGACTTCGACATCTTCTCGTTGTCGACATTGAGGAAGCCGTTGTGCATCCAGACGTTCACGAACGTGCTGCCGCTGGCGCCTTCGCTCTGAGCGATTTCGTTCTCATGGTGCGGGAACTGCAGGTCCATGCCGCCACCGTGGATGTCGAAATGCTCGCCGAGCAGCGCGCAGCTCATCGCCGAGCACTCGATGTGCCAGCCCGGGCGGCCCTTGCCGAAAGGTGCGTCCCATTTGGCGTCGTCGGGTTCGGATTCCTTGGCCGCCTTCCAGAGGACAAAGTCGAGGGGATCCTCCTTGTCCTGGGCCACCGCGACCCGCTCACCGGCGCGCAACTGGTCGAGCGACTTGCCCGAGAGCTTGCCGTAACCAGGGAAGCGACGCACGGCATAGTTCACGTCGCCGTTGCCGGCGCGATAGGCCAGGCCCTTGTCCTCGAGCTTGCCGATCAGGTCGATCATCTCACCGACATACTGGGTGGCGCGCGGCTCGTGCGTCGGCGCCTCGATCCCGAGCTGGGCGATGTCCTGGTGCATGGCCTCGGTCATCTCTTCGGTCAGGGCGCGGATCGTGATGCCGCGCTCCAGGGCCCGCCGGATGATCTTGTCGTCGATGTCCGTGATGTTGCGCACATAGGTGACACGGTAGCCCGACACCTTCAGCCAGCGTTGCACCACGTCAAAGGCCATCATCATGCGGGCGTGACCCACATGGCACAGGTCGTAGATGGTCATGCCGCAGACATACATGCGGACGTGCCCCTCCTCGATCGGCGTGAAGGGCTCCTGCCGGCGCGTCAAGGTGTTGTAGATGGAAAGCGTCATGGGTGATCGAAGGCTGGGGTGGCCGGCTCATGGACAGACCCGTCGGCAGCGCATGGCTGCCGCACCTGCGCACGACCGGCTGACGGGCTGGCTCGGCCAGCGGGGCGTCGAGGGCGGCGGGAGGGGTTCCGGGGAGGGTGCCAGAGGGGGCTACGATACAATCGAACGAGTATAGCGGTTGCCTCGATCAGGATGGGTTCATGCGGCTTGGTTCGTCTTTGGCAGTACTTCTTCGGGGCCTGCCGGCCGCGCTGCTGGCGCTGGGCGCCGGCTTGGCTGCGCCAGGATCAAGCCGGGCCGATGAACTGACCGAGGCGCAGCAATTGCTGCGATCCGGCAAGACCGCCGAGGCCTTGCAGAAAGCCGACCAGGGCCTGGCCAGCCGGCCGCGCGACCCCGGCCTTCGCTTCCTCAAGGGCGTGATCCTGGCCGAACAGAACAAGGCCGGCGAGGCCATTGCGCATTTCACCCGCCTGGCCGAGGACCACCCCGATCTGCCCGAGCCCTACAACAACATGGCGGTGCTCTACGCGAGCCAGGGCCAGTACGACAAGGCCCGCACGGCGCTCGAGATGGCGATCCGCACGAATCCGAGCTACGGCACCGCGTATGAGAATCTCGGCGACGTCTACGCGCGCCTGGCCAGCCAGGCCTATGCACGCGCCCTGCAGGTCGAAGGCGGCAGCCCCTCGGTGGCGCCGAAGCTGGCACTGATCAAGGAACTCTTCTCCACCCGGCCGGCGAGCGCCGCCGATACGCGCCTGGCTGCGGCTGCCCCCTCGCGCTCCGCATCGCCGGCCTCGCGAAACACCGCGCCGCCTGCGAGTGCGGTAGCCGCTGCGCCCTCCCCTGCCCCCACCGCGGCGCCGCCAACCCGCATGGCCGCTGCGGCGCCTGCGCGCACCGACGCGGCAGCGGCGGGCACTGCGGCTGCCGCGAGCCCCTCGACAGCAGCCGCGCCGGCAGCCAGTGGCGAGCCTCGGCAGGAGGTCGAGACCGCCGTGCGGCAGTGGGCCGAGGCCTGGAGCCGCAAGGACCTGACCGCCTACTTTGGCGCCTACGCGCCAGACTACCCAGGCCGTGGCGCCGCACGCACCGCCTGGGAAGCTCAGCGCAAGGCGCGCATCGTGAACAAGCGGTCGATCTCGGTCGAGATTTCGGCATTGCAGGTCGAGGTCGATGGCGACCGCGCGCGTGCGCGCTTCCGGCAGGACTACGATGCCGACGCGCTGAACATCAGCAGCCGCAAGACGCTCGAACTGCGTCGTCTCGATGGCCGCTGGGTAATCCAGAAGGAGAGCACCGGATCGTGAAGCGCTGCGCGCCGATCGCTCGTCGGCTCTGGGCTGGCGCCATGTTGCTGGTGTGTGGGCTGCCGGCAGCGGGGCAGATCGCCCCTGCCCCGTCTTCGACACCACACGCAGCGCGTGCCACCGCACCCACCGACCTCGCCACGGCACCCGGCGTGGCCGAGGCGCGGCTGATCGGCATCTACCGCATGGTGGGCCAGGGGCAGGCGCGGGCGGCGCTCGACGCGGCCGAAGCGCTGGTGCGCGACCTGCCGACCTTCCACCTCGCGCAACTCGTGTATGCCGATCTGTTGACGGCCCGACAGGGGGCACTGCCACGCTTTGGTGCAGCGCCGGCCCCGATGGCGGCGGCCGGCCAGGAGCGCCTGGCCCAGTTGCAGGAGGAAGCGTCGCGTCGGCTTCAGGCACTGCGAGACCGCCCGCCTGCGGGCACGGTGCCGCGTCAGTTCGTGGCGCTGCCGCCGTCCACCCGGCATGCGATTGCCGTCGACGCCTCCCGCAGCCGGCTGTATCTGTTCGAGAACACACGCCACGGCACCCGCCTTGTGGCCGACTACTACGTCTCGGTCGGCAAGCTGGGGATCGACAAGCAGGTCGAAGGCGATCAGCGCACGCCGCTGGGCGTGTACTTCATCACCAGCCGGCTCGACCCGAAGCAGCTCAAGGACTTCTACGGCGCAGGTGCCCTGCCGATCAACTACCCGAACGAATACGACCGGCGCCGGGGCAAGACCGGTCACGGCATCTGGCTGCATGGGGTGCCGAGCGAAACCTTCGTGCGCAGCCCCTGGTCGACTGACGGGTGTGTCGTCATGTCCAACCCCGACCTGGAACATCTGCAGCGAACGGTGGCGCCACGCAGCACGCCGGTCGTGATCGCGCCGCACCTGGACTGGGTCTCGCCGGAAGTCGCCCGAGCCGAGGCCCGGGCACTGCGTCAGACGCTGGAGGCGTGGCGCGAGGCCCGCGAGCGGCTCGATGCCGATCGTGTGCTGTCGTTCTACTCGCCGAACTTCCAGAACGGCAAGGCGGGCCTGCAGGCCTGGCGCAATACCGTCGAGCGCGAGCTGGCACGCGGGCGCGGGCGGCCGGCGGAACTGAAAGACCTGTCCATCCTGGCCTGGCGCGACAGCGTCGACATCGCCGTGGTGACCTTCGGCGAAGTCTGGAGCGGTGAGCGCCGCGGTACGGTCAAGCGCCAGTACTGGGGCAAGGAAGGTGGACAATGGCGCATCTTCTACGAAGGAGTGATTGGATGATCAAACTGGCACCCGGACTGGCCACGCTGGTCCTGGGCCTGGGTCTGGCGCTGGGCGCGCAGGCTCAGACCGTGAAGCTGAAGACGTCGATGGGCGACATCGTGGTGCAACTCGACGCGGCCAAGGCGCCGCGTACGGTGGCCAACTTCACCGAGTATGTGAAGGCCGGCCACTATGACGGCACGGTGTTCCATCGGGTGATCGGCAGCTTCATGATCCAGGGCGGTGGTTTCACGCCCGACATGAACCAGAAGCCGACGCGCGAGCCGATTCCGCTGGAAAGCCGCAACGGGCTGAGCAACCAGCGCGGCACGATCGCCATGGCGCGCACCGCCAACCCGAACTCGGCGACGGCGCAGTTTTTCATCAACGTGGTCGACAACCCCTTCCTGGACGCCGCGAACTCGCAGGACGGCAACGGCTATGCCGTGTTCGGCAAGGTCGTCGGCGGCATGGACGTGGTCGACAAGATCAAGGCGGTGCGCACGGCCAACAAGGGCCCGCACCAGAACGTGCCGGTCGAGCCGGTCATCATCAAGCAAGCCACACTGGAGAAATGAACATGGCGGTCGAACTGCACACCAACCACGGCGTCATCACCATCGAGCTCGATGCCGAGCGGGCACCGCTGTCTGCTGCGAACTTCCTGAGCTACGTGCGCAAGGGGCACTATGACGGCACCGTCTTCCACCGCGTGATCGATGGTTTCATGATCCAGGGGGGCGGCTTCGAGGTCGGCATGAACCAGAAGCCCACCGACGCCGCCATCCAGAACGAAGCCAACAACGGCCTGAAGAACGACAAGTACACCCTGGCGATGGCGCGCACCTCGGCGCCCCACTCGGCCACGGCCCAGTTCTTCATCAACGTGGCGAACAACGACTTCCTGAACTTCAAGTCCGAATCGCCCCAGGGCTGGGGCTATGCGGTGTTCGGCAAGGTGGTTGGCGGCACCGAGGTCGTCGACAAGATCAAGGGCCTGAAGACGGGTCGCCGCGGGTTCCATGACGACGTGCCGGTGGACGACGTGGTCATCACCAAGGCGGTCGAGGTCTGACACGGGTGTGGCCTTCCTGCTGACGGCCGACCCGGCCTGGACGGCGATCGACTTCCTGTCCGATCTGCACCTTCAGGCCAGTCTGGCGAACACCTATGCGGCGTTCGAGCAGCACCTGCTGAACACACCGGCGCAGGCGGTCTGCCTGCTCGGGGACATCTTCGAGGTCTGGGTCGGCGACGACGCGGCAGATGCCGGGTTCGAAGCGAAATGTGCGCAGTTGCTGCGCCAGGCGAGCGACCGGCGGCAGATCTGGTTCATGCACGGCAATCGTGACTTCCTCGTGGGCCCGGACTTCCTGAACGCTTGCGGCATGCGCCTGCTCCCTGATCCGACCACGCTGGTTGCCTTCGGCCAGCGCTGGGTGCTCACGCACGGGGATGCGCTGTGTCTCGACGACCGCCCCTACCAGGCCTTCCGGCAGCAGGTACGCAGCGCCGAATGGCAGCAGGCCTTCCTGGCGCGGCCTCTGGCCGAGCGACGCGAGATCGCGGCCGATCTGCGTCGACAAAGCGAGGCGCGCAAGCGCAGCCTGGGCCTCGAAGCCTATGCCGATGCCGACCCCACCGAGACGCTCGCCTGGATGGATGCGGCGGGTGCCTGCACCCTGATCCATGGACACACCCATCGGCCGGCCGATCACGTCCTGCCGGACGGGCGACTGCGGCATGTGCTCAGCGACTGGGACCTGGATCACGACGCCACGAGCGCGCACCCGGCGCGTGCGCAGGTCTCACGCCTGGACGCGCAGGGGCTGCATCGCATCGACCTTCACACCGCCTGAGCCGAGCATGCGCGCACTGTGGCAACGCTGGCAGCAGGTACGCGAGCAACGCGCGCTGGCACGCCGAGCGATCCCTGATGCGCTGTGGAATCTCACCTTGGCGCGTTTTCCCTTTCTGAACCTGGCCGACACACGTGACGCCGCCGAGCTGCGCCGCCTCACCGGCCTGTTCCTCGACGCGAAGGAATTCGTCGGCGCCGGCGGCTTCGAGATCACCGATGAAGTGGCTGTGGCCGTGGCCGCCCAGGCCTGCCTGCCGGTGCTGCGTCTGGGGCTCGCGTGTTATGACGGATTTGTCGGCATCGTGGTCCACGCCGACGAGATCGTGGCACCGCGCGAGGTGATGGACGACGACGGTGTGGTCCACCACTACGAAGAGGTGCTTGCGGGCGAGGCCATGGAAGGCGGCCCGGTGACGCTCTCCTGGCACGACGTGGCCGCCGCCGGCCAGTCGGCCGAGTCGGGCTACAACGTGGTGATCCACGAATTCGTGCACAAGATCGACATGCTCGATGGTGAATCCGACGGCATTCCACCGCTGGGCAGCCGCGCGGCCCGACAGGCCTGGGCCGATGTGATCGACGCCGAATACGCAAGCTTCTGCGAGCAGGTCGATGCCGGTCACGACACCTGGCTCGACCCGTATGGGGCGCAGTCGGTGGACGAGTTCTTTGCCGTGGCGGCCGAGGCGTACTTCGTGGCCAACGACGCCTTCAGGCAGGAGCACCCACGCCTGCGGGTGTTGTTCGATTCGTACTTTCGACCCGAGCGCGTGTCCCTCGCTTGAAGCCAGGCGGGGCCCAACCCGCACACCAAACAAGAACAACGGGCCTCAAGGGCCCGTTGTTGCTGATGTGCCGCCGGATCCGATCCGACCGGTGCTGCCCGTGATCTGCAGCGGCGACTCAGGCCGTGGCGGGTTCCGCCTTGGGCTTGTTGTCGCTGCGGCGCGAGGGCTGGATGTCCAGCACCACTTCTTCCTTGTCGTCGATGTCCACGCTCAGGCGGCCACCGTCGACCAGGCGACCGAACAGCAGTTCGTCGGCCAGCGCGCGGCGGATGGTGTCCTGGATGAGCCGCTGCATCGGGCGTGCACCCATCAGCGGATCGAAGCCCTTGCGAGCCAGGTGGCGGCGCAGCGCATCGGAGAACGTGACCTCGACCTTCTTCTCGGCCAGCTGGCTTTCGAGTTGAAGCAGGAACTTGTCGACCACCCGCAGGATGATCTCCTCGTTCAGCGGACGGAAGCTGACCGTGGCATCCAGACGGTTGCGGAACTCCGGCGTGAACAGCCGCTTGATGTCGGCCATCTCGTCGCCCGCTTCGCGTGCGGTCGTGAAGCCGATCGTGGCCTTGTTCATCGTCTCGGCGCCCGCATTGGTCGTCATGATGATGATCACGTTGCGGAAGTCGGCCTTGCGCCCGTTGTTGTCGGTCAGGGTGCCATGGTCCATGACCTGCAGCAGCACGTTGAACACATCCGGGTGGGCCTTCTCGATCTCGTCGAGCAGCAGCACCGCGTGCGGCTTCTTGGTGACCGCCTCGGTCAGCAACCCGCCCTGGTCGAACCCCACATAGCCGGGGGGCGCACCGATCAGGCGGCTCACCGCATGCCGCTCCATGTACTCCGACATGTCGAAGCGGATCAGCTCGATGCCCAGGATGTAGGCGAGCTGCTTGGCCACCTCGGTCTTGCCCACGCCGGTGGGGCCGCTGAACAGGAAGGAGCCGATCGGCTTGTCGGGCTTGCCCAGGCCGGAGCGCGCCATCTTGATGGCGGCTGCCAGTGCATCGATGGCGGCGTCCTGGCCGAACACCACGCTCTTGAGGTCTCGATCCAGGTTCTTGAGCTTGGAACGGTCATCGTTGCTGACGCTGGCCGGCGGAATGCGCGCGATCTTGGCCACGATCTCCTCGACCTCGAGCCGGGTGATCGTCTTCTTCTGCTTGCTCTTGGGCAGGATGCGCTGCGCCGCACCGGCTTCGTCGATGACGTCGATGGCCTTGTCGGGCAGGTGACGGTCATTGATGAACTTGGCCGACAGCTCAGCGGCTGCCTGCAGTGCGTTCAGCGCGTACTTCACGCTGTGGTGCTCCTCGAAGCGCGACTTCAGACCCTTGAGGATCTCGATGGTCTGCTCCACCGAGGGCTCGACCACGTCGATCTTCTGGAAACGGCGCGACAGCGCAGCGTCCTTTTCGAAGATGCCGCGATATTCAGTGAAGGTCGTGGCCCCGATGCACTTCAGGTGGCCCGAACTCAGTGCCGGCTTGAGCAGGTTGCTGGCGTCCAGCGTGCCGCCCGACGCCGCACCGGCACCGATCAGGGTGTGGATCTCGTCGATGAACAGCACCGAGTTGGGCTGGTCCTTCAGCGCCTTGAGCACACCCTTGAGGCGCTGCTCGAAGTCGCCGCGGTACTTGGTGCCCGCCAGCAGCGCGCCCATGTCCAGCGCGTAGACGGTCGACTCGGCCAGCACCTCGGGCACGTCGCCTTCGGTGATGCGCCAGGCCAGGCCCTCGGCGATGGCGGTCTTGCCCACGCCGGCCTCACCCACCAGCAGCGGGTTGTTCTTGCGGCGGCGGC
>CBFGPV010000114.1:0-13755 GCA_965650765.1 uncultured Burkholderiales bacterium | reverse complement strand
CTCAAAACGGAATATCGTCATCCATATCATCAAACCCCGTGCTCGACTTCTGCGGGGCAGGCCGCGGCGCAGCCGGTGCGCGTGCAGCCGGGCGTTCAGCGCGGGGCGCGGGGCTGGGGCTGTAGCCGCCGCCTTCGGACTCGCGGCCGTAGCCGCCGTCGTCGCCGCCGCCCATGCCTTCACGGCCGCCGAGCATCTGCATCTGGTCGGCGATGATTTCGGTGGTGTACTTTTCGGCGCCGTCCTTGTCCTGCCACTTGCGGGTCTTCAGGCGGCCTTCGACGTAGACTGAGCGGCCCTTCTTGAGGTACTGGCCGGCGATCTCGGCGAGCTTGTCGTAGAAGACCACACGGTGCCATTCGGTTTCTTCCATCTTGTCGCCGGAGTTCTTGTCCTTCCAGTTGCGGGAGGTGGCGATGGTGACGTTGCAGATGGCGGCACCGCTGGGGGCGTAGCGCACTTCGGGGTCGCGGCCGAGGTTGCCGATGAGGATGACTTTGTTGATCGAGGCCATGGCGCGGCTCCTTGCAGAATGTTCGGTTCAGCCGGCGATTATGCCCCGCCACCCCGCCCCGGCCCGATCCTTGCTGGCCCCCATTCCGGGGCTGACCCGGTATCCACATGAAACCGTCCGAACCCGACTTCCTGCACAACCTGCGCACTGAACTGGCTGACCTGCGGGTCTGGCTGGACCGCGTCATCGTGCTGGCGTATGCGGCCATCGCCGGCCTGTTTGTGGTGGGCTTCACGATGCTGGCTGAGGCGGCGCTGCACCAGTTCCACCGGGTCGAGGCCTGGCAGCCCTGGATGACGCTGGTGTGGACACCGGCCTGGGTGGTGGGCCTGGTGTGGATCACGCAGCGGTTCTTTCCGGGGGCGGCGGGTTCGGGCATCCCGCAGGTGATGGTGGCGCTCGACCCGGCCACACCGGCCGATCAGCGCGGGTTGTTCGTGTCGCTGCGCCTGAGCTGCGCCAAGATCGCGCTCACCGCCGGCGGGCTGCTGGCGGGGCTGTCGATCGGGCGCGAGGGGCCGTCGGTGCAGGTGGCCGCGGGGGTGATGCTGCATGCGCGGCGCTGGTTGTCGCCGCGCTCGGGCATCGACGACCACGGGCTGCTGGTGGCCGGCGGGGCGGCCGGCATTGCGGCGGCCTTCAATGCGCCGCTGGCGGGGGTGGTGTTTGCGGTCGAGCAGTTGTCACGCAACCTGGACGCTCGCAACAGCGGGCTGATCCTGTCGGCCATCGTGCTGGCCGGCTTGATGGGCATGTCGGTGTTCGGCAATTACACCTACTTCGGGGTGATCCGGGTGCCGGGGCTGGACTGGAGCCTGCTCGGGCCGGGGCTGCTGGTGGTGCTGGGGTGTGGCCTGCTGGGCGGCTTGATGTCGCGGCTGCTGGTGGCCAGCGCCGCAGGCCTGCCGGATCGCTTCAGCGACTACCGGCGGCGCCACCCGCTGCGTTTTGCGGCAGCCTGCGGCCTGCTGGTGGCGGTGATCGGCTGGGCCGGTGACGGCAGCACGTTTGGCGGCGGTGACGACACCACCCGGCGCATGCTGGCCGGCGAGGCCGAGGTGCCGCCGCTGTATGTGCTGCTGAAGTTCCTGGCGACCTGGGTGTCGAGCTGGGCCGGGGTGCCTGGCGGGGTGTTTGCGCCGGCCCTGGCCATCGGCGCCGGGGTGGGCCATGACGTGGCCCTGTGGACCGGCCAGACCGGGCCCAGCGGCGGCACGGCGGCACTGATCGCGATGGGCATGGCGGGGTTGCTGGCGGCGGTCACGCAGGCGCCGATCACCGCCTTCATCATCGTGATGGAGATGGTCGACGGCCATGCGATGGTGCTCAGCCTGATGACGGTGGCGATGCTGTCCAGCCTGGTCTCGCGCATGCTCAGCCGGCCGCTCTACAGCGGCATGGCCGAGCTGCAGGCGCTGCGGCTGGGGCCGCCGGTGCCGGTCGCCCCGGCGCCCGAGGCCCCGTCGGGCGAGGGAACAGGCGAGGGAACGAGCGCTGGTGAGGGCGCGGGCGCGCGGGCACCAGGTTGAGCCGCACTGACCCGCACTGACCCGCACCAAGCCGCCGCCCGCGCACGGCCCCGGCCCCGCGCCCGGTCAGGACGCCCGCGACACGGGCGTGGACGCCTGCCCCGCCGCTGCCGCGCGCTGGCGTGCCGGCGGGCGCATCGGCCAGGCCAGCACCAGCCACAAAAGCATCAGCGCGGCGCAGGCCCAGAACACCAGCCCGTAGCCGCCGCGGTGCGCCAGCCAGCCGCCCAGCGCCCCACCGGCAAACAGGCCGAGCGACTGGGTGGTGTTGTAGATGCCCAGCGCCAGGCCCTTGGCCGCGGGCGGGGCCACGCGCGAGACGAGCGACGGCAACGAGGCTTCCAGCACGTTGAAGCCCACAAAAAACGCCAGCAGCAGGGCGATCAGGGCCCAGGGGTGGGTCCAGTACTGCGCCAGCAGCGCTTCGGTCAGTGCCAGCAGGGCCACGCTGCCCAGGAAGACCGCCCGCACCCGGCCGTGGCGCTCGCTCCACAGCACCGGCGGCAGCATCAGCACGAAGGAGCCCAGCACCACCGGCAGGTAGACCCAGCCATGGCGCTCGACCGGCAGGCCGAGCTGCTGCACCAGGGCGACCGGCACCGCCACGAACATCGCCATCTGCACCAGGTGCAGCAGGAAGATGCCCAGGTTCAGGCGCAGCAGTTCGGGGTGCAGGGCCACGTCGAGCCAGGCCGGGGCCGGGCCGGCCGTGGCGGCGGCCGGGCTGCCACTGGCGGGCACCAGCCACAGCACGACGGCAATGCCGGCCAGCGCCAGCACGGCCGTGAGCGCAAACAGGCCGCCCATGCCCACGGCGGCATACAGCCACGGGCCGGCCACCAGCGACAGCGCAAAGGTCAGCCCGATCGAGCCGCCGACCATCGCCATGGCGCGGGTGCGGACCTCGTCGCGGGTGTGGTCGGCAATCAGCGCGGTGATGGCCGCCGAGATGGCGCCAGCCCCCTGGATGGCGCGCCCGACGATGATGCCCGCCAGGGTGTCGGCACTGGCAGCCACCACCGAGCCCAGCGCAAACACCAGCAGCCCGGCCACGATGACCGGCTTGCGGCCGAAGCGGTCGGACGCCCAGCCGAACGGGATCTGCAGGAACGACTGGGTGAGGCCGTAGGCGCCGATGGCCAGGCCGATCAGGGCCTGCTGCTCGCCGCCGGGCAGGCCGCGCGCATGCACGGCAAACACCGGCAGGATCAGGAACAGCCCGAGCATGCGCAGCGCGAAGATCGACGCCAGCCAGGCGCTGGTGCGGCGCTCGTCGGGGGTGAATCGGACAGGGGAAGCAGTCACGGGCAATGGATCCAGGCGGCGCCCTGACAACAAGGGCGCAACCCGGCATTGTCGCGGATCGTGGGGTTCAGGGAGATGCCGGGGCCCGGCGCAGCACCTGGCGGATGCGATCGTCCAGGCTCATCAGGTCCAGCGGTTTGGTCCAGTAGTCGTCGAAACCCTCACGGCGCGCGCGGGCCAGCTCCTCGGGCATGGCGTCGGCCGACACGGCCACGCAGGGCAGGTGGCGCGCGCCGGCCACGCTGCGCAGGCGGTGCAGCACCTGGTAGCCGGTGATGCCGGGCAGGTTCAGGTCCAGCAGCACCAGGTCGGGCAGGAAGTCGGGGGTGGCGCCATCGAACAGCGCCATCGCCTGCTCGCCGCTGGCGGCCACGTCCAGCCGGTAGCGGTTGTCGAACAGGGCCAGCGCATGCTGCATCAGCAGCACGTTGAGCGGGTTGTCCTCGACGTACAGCACCCGCACCTGGCCGCCGGGCGCGGCCGGGCGGGGCCGTTCCTCGGTGGCCTCGCGGGGTGGGGCCACCACCGGGCAGGGCACCGCCGCCAGCGGCAGGCGCAGCGTGAAGACGGTGCCCACCCCGGGCTCGGACTCCACGTCCACGCTGCCGCCCATGGCCAGCATCAGCCGGCGCGAGATCGACAGCCCCAGCCCCGTGCCTTCGATGGTGCTGGACTCGGCGCCCAGGCGGTTGAAGGGCTGGAAAAGCTGCGCCTGGCGGCGTGCGTCCAGCCCGGCGCCGGAGTCGCGCACCGCCAGGCAGGCCTGCTCGCCGCGGCGCTCCCAGCTCACCAGCACACTGCCGTGCTCGCGGTTGTATTTGATGGCGTTGGACAGCAGGTTGATGATGACCTGGCGCAGCCGGGTGCGGTCGGCCTGGGCGCACACCGGTTCACCGTCGGGCGCGCTGCACGCCAGGTGGATGCCCTGGGCCATCGCGATGGGCTGCACCAGGGTGAGGGTTTCATGCACCAGCTCGGCCAGCGACACCGACTCGATCGACAGTCGGATCGCGCCCGATTCGATCGAGGCCAGGTCGAGCATGTCGTTGACGATCTGCAGCAGGTGGTTGCTGGCCGTGCGCAGGCGGCGCACATGTTCACGCTGCGTGGGCGGCAGGTTGTGGGCGTCGCGCTCCAGCAGTTGCGCAAAGCCGAGCACCCCGTTCAGCGGTGTGCGCAGTTCATGGCTCACGCGTGAGAGGAACTCGCTCTTGGCCAGGCTGGCGCGCTGCGCGGCCTCCTTTTCCATCTGGGCCTGGGCGGCGCGCTTCTGTTCGGTGATGTCGATGGTGGTGCCCACCAGCAGGGCCTGGTCGTGCGACACCATGCGGCGCCCCACCGAGCGGATCTCGCGCACCTCACCGTCGGGGTGCACCACGCGGAATTCGGCATCGATGCTGGTGATCTCGCCGCGCATCAGGCCGCGTGCGAGCTGGCGCGCCCGTTCGCGGTCTTCCGGGTGCACGCATTGCACCCAGTGCTCCAGCGTCAGTTCGGCATCGTGCGGCAGGCCGAACAGGTGGTACATGCGCTCGTTCCACTTCAGGCGGTTCTCGGCCAGCACGACCTCCCACACGCCCAGGCCGGCCACCTCGGCCGCCAGGTCCAGCCGGTCGGCCAGGTCGCTCAGCCGCTCCTGCACCGCCCGCTGCTCGGTGATGTCCTGGAAGGTGCCGGCGATGCGCACCACCCGTCCGTCGCGCCACTGGGCGTTGCCGATGGCACGGGTCCAGCGTCGTTTGCCGAGTGCGGTGACGATTTCGAGCTCCAGGTCATAGGGCTCGCCCTCGCGGATGGCGCGCTGCACCGCCGCCTCGATCCGCTCGCGCGAGCCGGGCGTGAACATGCCCAGCGACATCTCCACGGTCACCGGCGCACCCACCGGCAGTTCGTGGATCGCGTAGGTCTCGTCGGTCCAGCGCAGCTCGCCGGTGGTGACGTCCACGTCCCAGGCGCCCACATGGGCGATCTGCGAGGCGTCGTTCAGCAGTCGTTCATTGCGGGTGTAGCGGTCCTGGGCCTGCTTCCAGGCGGTGATGTCCTGCTGCAGTGCAATGCGGTGGGTCACGCGGCCTTGCGCGTCGAACAGCGGGCGCAGCTCCAGCTCGATCCAGTATTCGCGCCCGTCGCGGGTGTAGTTGGCGAGCTGCAGGCCGCTGAACGGCCGGTTGGCGGCCACGGCGTCGTGCAGCTCGCGCAGGGCGGCCGGGTCGGTGCCCGGGCCGTGGAGGAAGTCGCTCGGGCGGCGCCCGCGGATCTCGTCCAGCCGGTAGCCAGTGGTCTGCTCGAACGCGGCGTTCACCCACACCACGGCGCCTTGGGCGTCGGTCACGACGACCAGGTGGGCGGTGTTGCGCGCAAGCGCAGCCAGGATCGCGTCGTCCATGTTCCGGAGCCTTCGGATCAGCGAGGTCGCGTTTTGTGACATTCTGTGACCCGAGGGGCAGCCGGTGTCAAGAGACAAGACCCGTGGCGACCCCGCGTCTTCAGGGGGCACCGGGCGAGGCGGTGGCGTACCATCGCGGCTTTGCCGATCCTGCTGCCTGCTCCCATGCCTGTTTCCACCGCGCCGCTGACCATCCTGCAGGAGGTGTTCGGCTACCCCGCCTTCCGTGGCCAGCAGCAGGCCATCGTCGAGCAGGTCACCCAGGGCGGCGACGCCCTGGTGCTGATGCCCACCGGCGGCGGCAAGAGCCTGTGCTACCAGGTGCCGGCGATTGCGCGGCACCGCGCCGGCCAGGGTGTGGCGGTGGTGGTCAGCCCGCTGATCGCGCTGATGCACGATCAGGTCGGTGCCCTCGAAGAGGCCGGCGTGCATGCGGCCTTCCTGAATTCCACGCTGGGGTTCGAGGACGCCCAGCGCGTCGAGCGCGAAATGATGAGCGGGCGGCTGGTGCTGCTGTATGCCGCGCCCGAGCGCGTGACCACACCGCGCTTCCAGGCCCAGCTCGACTCACTGCATGAACGCGGGCTGCTCAGCCTGTTCGCGATCGACGAGGCGCACTGCGTCTCGCAATGGGGCCATGACTTCCGGGCCGAGTACCTGGGCTTGTCGGTGCTGCACGAGCGTTACCCCGAGGTGCCGCGCATCGCGCTGACCGCCACGGCCGACGAGCACACCCGCGCCGACATCATCGAGCGGCTGCAACTGCAGGACGCGCGGGTCTTCATCAGCAGCTTCGACCGGCCGAACATCCGCTACACCATCGTCGAGAAGGACAACGCCCGCGCCCAGTTGCTGCGCTTCCTGGCCGATGAACACGAGGGTGAGGCCGGGGTGGTGTACTGCCAGTCCCGCAAGAAGGTCGACGAAACGGCGGCCTGGCTGTGCGACGAAGGGCTGACCGCCTTGCCCTACCACGCCGGGCTGGATGCTGCGGTGCGTCAGCGGCACCAGGACCGCTTTCTGCGCGAGGACGGCATCGTGATGGTGGCCACCATTGCGTTCGGCATGGGCATCGACAAGCCCGACGTGCGTTTTGTGGCCCACCTGGACCTGCCCAAGAACATCGAGAGCTACTACCAGGAGACCGGTCGTGCCGGCCGCGACGGTGAACCCGCCGATGCCTGGATGGCCTATGGCCTGGCCGACGTCGTCAACCAGCGCCGCATGATCGACGAAAGCCCCGCCGGCGAGGAGTTCAAGCGGGTGCAGCGCAGCAAGCTCGATGCACTGCTGGCGCTGGCCGAGGCGCACGACTGCCGCCGCGTGCGGCTGCTGTCGTATTTCGGTGAGGTGTACGGTGGGGAGTCCGACGAGGGCAGCGTGCCCGTGCTGCGCTGCGGCAACTGCGACAACTGCCTGAACCCGCCGTCCACCTGGGACGCCACCGAGGCGGCGCGCAAGGCGCTGTCGTGCATCTACCGCTTCCAGCAGGCCGGGCGCGACTTCGGCCCGCGCAGCTTTGGTGCCGGGCATCTGCTGGACGTGCTGCGCGGCAAGCGCTCGGACAAGGTGGTGCAGTACGGGCATGACCGGCTGTCGACCTTCGGCATCGGGGCCGACCTGTCCGAGACCCAGTGGCGCTCGGTGCTGCGCCAGCTCGTGGCGCTGGGCCATGTGGTGAGCGAGGGTGAATACAACACGCTGGCGCTGACCGACAGCGCCCGATCGGTGCTGCGTGGCGAGGTGCAACTGCTGCTGCGCGTGCCGGCCGAGGCGCCGCGCCGCGGGCGCACCGGGCGGGTTGCGCGCTCGGGCCGCACCAGCACGAAGACGGCACCGGCCGATCTGGACGTGGCCGCCCAGGCGCGCTTCACTGCGCTCAGGGCCTGGCGGTCGGAGGTGGCGCGCGAGCACAACCTGCCGGCCTATGTGGTGTTCAACGATGCCTCACTGGCCGAAATGGCCCGGCTGCATCCGGATTCGATGGAGTCATTGGCCCACATCAGCGGCGTGGGGGCCAAGAAGCTCGAGGCCTACGGCCGCGAGATCCTCAGGGTGCTGGGCGACGCCTGAGGCGTGCGCCTGCCGTCACTCAGGCGTAGGTGTTGACCTGGGTGCCCAGCGTGCCTTCGGTGGCCAGTTGCGGCACCGGCGGCAAGGCCTGCAGCAGGGCCAGTGCGCCGGCTTCCTGCACTTCCATGGCTTTTTTCAGCACGAGCACTTCGGCCTGCTGGGCGGTGCGCTGCTGCGCGATCTGCGACGAGGCGCTGGCGATGGAGGCGGCTGAGATGTCCATGTTCTTGGTATCGGCGGCGCGTGGGCGAACTTGAGCGTCTTGCGGCTCACGGCGTCAGGATCAGCGTCGAGACGGCGCTGTCACCCCGTTGCCCCCAGCCGTCGTAGGCGCGGGCGAACACTTCGGCTTCGGTGTCACGCACCACGCTGGGCAGGGTGACGGTGATCGCATAGGGGCGGGTGAGGTCGGCGCCGAGGAAGGTCCGGCGGCCGTCGATCACGATGAAAAAGTCGACCTGATCGACAAAGCCGCTGTCGTCACTGGCGGAGGCTGACAGCGTGAGCGTGCTGCCGCCCGGGGCGGTGGCGGGCACGACACCCAGCGTCACGCGCGGCGGGTCGTCGTCGTCACCGATCTCGCCACCGATGTAGATGCCGCCGCCGCAGGCGGCGAGCAGCAAGGAGGCGGCAGCGGTGCACACGGCGACATGCCAGCGGGCGCGGACGGTCGGGGCTTGCATGAGCTGATGATAGGGCGGTTCGGGGGTGGGGTGGGTGGTGGGAGGCCGCACCCTCTCCCCAACCCTCTCCCTGGGAGGGAGAGGGGGCAATGCGCACGGCGGGGTACTCCCTCTCCCTCCCAGGGAGAGGGTTGGGGAGAGGGTCGAGCGCCCCCCCCACCTCACCCATCCAACAACCCATAAACAACCATTCGCATTAGTGTTAACATGTAAGCCCATGCACAAGCCCCCCCAGGCCGTGCATCCGCCCGCCCGAAGCCAGCCACCGCCAGCCTTCGCACGTCACCCGCCCTGATCGCCAGGGAGGCCCGCATGTGCGCCGCGGTGCCCGTCGCCCCCCACCGAACGCCCGACGTCTCGTCGACCCCTGCCCGTCAGCTTGCGGCGGCGCCGGGCCTGCGGTGAGGGAATGTCCGCCTGACTTCGCCCTGCTCAAACCACATGGTCCGCTCGCCCTCCCGTTGCCCCATCGCCCTGGCCGCCTTGCTTGCCATGGCCCATGCCCATGCCGCCGATGAACCCGGCACCGCCCCGGCCATGCTGCCGGCCGTCACCGTCAAGGCCACACGCGATGCGCCGGCCGACCCGCTGGTGACGCAGACCCGTTCCACCACGGTCGGCAAGAGTGCGGTGCCCATCCAGGACACGCCGTTCTCGATGTCCGTGGTCGACGTCGAACAGATCCGCGAGACCGGTGCCCGCAACGTGCAGGACGCGCTGTCGTACAGCGCCGGTGTTTACGCCGGGCGCTATGGCTTCGACACCCGCGGCGACTGGGCGGCCATCCGGGGCCTGTCGCCCTCGATCTATCAGGACGGCCTGCGCAGCAGCTTCGGCTTCTACAACAACGTGCGGCCCGAGCTCTACACGCTGTCGGCCGTGGAGGTGCTCAAGGGCCCGTCCTCGGTGCTGTATGGCCAGGCCGAGCTGGGCGGGATCGTCAACGTGGTCAGCAAGCGGCCGCAGGCCACGGCTGCGCGTGAGGTCGAGCTGCAGCTGGGCTCGTACAACCGCAAGCAGCTGGGCGTGGACCTCACCGGGCCGCTGAGTGCCGACGGCACCTGGCTGTACCGGCTGGTCGCACTGGGCCGCGACAGCGACACGCAGGTCGACCACGTCAATGACGACGCCCGCCTGATCATGCCTTCGGTGAGCTGGGAGCCGGTGGCCGGCACGCGGCTGACGGCGCTGTTCGCTCACCAGAGCAACCACAGCAAGGTGTCGTCGCAGTTCCTGCCGTCCAAGGGCACGCTCGATCCCGCCCCGCTGGGCCGCATCCCGAGCAGCCGGTTTGCCGGTGAACCCGACTGGGACCGCTACGACACGCGCAAGAACGAGTTCACCCTGATGCTCGACCAGCGCCTGAGTTCGTCGTGGAAGCTCGCCGCCAGCGTGCGCAAGACCCACTCGGCCAGCCTCACGCGCGAGATCTACACCAGCGTCGGCCCGATCCCGGACGATGCCGGCAACATCTCGCGCACGGTGCATGCGGCCGACCGCAAGACCGACGTGCTGGCGGCCGACGTGCGGCTGGAGGGGGCTTTGACGCTGGGCCCGACGCGGCACCAGCTGGCCGTGGGCCTGGATCACCAGGACGCCTTCTGGGAGGAGTACAACTACTTCAGCCAGTCCGGCGTGGGCAGCTTCAACGTCTACCACCCGGTCTACGGCAACGTCGGCACGCTCGATCTGTCGGCATTGCCGCTGGCCGACCGGCCTGACAACAAGATCGTCCAGACCGGCCTGTATGCGATGGACCACATCACCTGGGGGCCGTGGGTCGGTTCGCTGGCGCTGCGGCACGACCGTGCCCGCAACCAGGTGCTCAACCTCACCCCACCCGACACCGTGGTGCGCAACTCGGCCACCACCGGGCGGGTGGGCGTGATGTATCGCTTTGGCCTGGGCGTGTCGCCCTATGTGAGCTACTCGAACGCCTTCGTGCCCAATCTGGGCACCGACGGCACCGCGGCCGCGAGCTACCTGAAGCCGACCACCGGCACGCAGAAGGAGGTTGGCGTCAAGTACCTGTCGATCGACGGCAACACCTCGGTCAATGTGGCGTGGTTCGACATCGAGCAGAAGAACCGGGTGGTCGACGGCGACACCCCCGGCGGGCGTGAACAGGTGGGCGCCACGACCGACGGTTTCGAGCTGGAGGTGCGCCACCGCATGGCCGCACTGGAGCTGATGGCCAACTATGCCCAGATCGATGCGGTCAATGCCGTCACCGGCAAGCGGCTGAGCTCGATCGCCGAAAAGACGGCGTCGGGCTGGGCGCAGTACCGCTTTGGCGCGGGCTGGCGCGTGGGCCTGGGGGTGCGTCACATCGGCAACGTCACCGGCAATGCCGGCGTGCCGGTCGTGCCCTCGGTCACGCTGTTCGACGTGATGGCCGGCTACACGACCGGGCCGTGGGACTTCCGCTTTGACGTGAAGAACGTGGCCGACAAGCAGTATGTGTCCTGGTGCCGTGGCCTGAACCAGGACTGCGGCTATGGCGACCGGCTCAACGCGTCGCTGACCGCGCGCTATCGCTTCTGACGCACCATGGCGGCGGTGGCCCCCTCGATGCACTGGCGTGACCGCCTGGGTGTGGCGTCACGTGTCGTGGCGGCCGCCCTCGGCGGTTATGTGCTGTCGGCGCTGGTGGCCACGGTGCTGGCCATCCACCTGCCTGGCGGGCGGGCCGAAGCGGCCGTCACCGGCATGCTGGTGTCGTTCTGGATCTACGCGCTGGCGGTGATGTGGGTGTTTGCGGTGCGCAGCGCCGCCCGGGCCTGGCTGGGGCTGCTGCTGGCCGGCGCGCCGCTGGCCGTGCTGGTGCTGCTGCACCTGGCGCGGCGCCCTCCGGTCTGAAGGAAACGCAATGAAGGACGGCCTGCGCCAGTCGATGAGCTGGCTCCACACCTACAGCGGCCTGCTGGTCGGCTGGGTGCTGTTCATGATGTTCGCGGCGGGGACGGCCTCGTACTTCCGCGACGAGATCACCTTCTGGATGAAACCGGAGCAGCACCGCGTGGGCCTGGAGCCGTTGCCTGCGCCTGAGGTCGCGGCGCGTGCCGTGGCGCAACTGGCCCGGCAGGCACCCGGCAGCGCCCGCTGGACGATCACGCTGCCGACCGAGCGCGAGCCCGGCGTGCGGGTGTCGTGGATCCGCAAGCCGCCGGCCGCCGGCCAGAGCGAACCGCCGCCGCCCGAAGGCGTGAGCCGCCGCGGCCGCTTCGACAACGCCGTGCTCGACCCGGCCACCGGCGAGGTGCTCGCCGCCGCCCGCGACACCCAGGGGGGCAACTTCTTCTACCGGCTGCACTTCGACCTGCACTACATGCCGGCGCTGTGGGCCCGCTGGATCGTCGGGGTGTGCGCGATGTTCATGCTGGTGGCCCTGCTCACCGGGGTGGTCACCCACCGCCGCATCCTGGTCGACTTCTTCACCTTCCGGCCGCGCAAGGGCCAGCGCAGCTGGCTGGACGCCCACAACGCCGTGGGCGTGCTGGCGCTGCCCTATCACCTGATGATCACCTACACGGGGCTGGTGACGCTGATGCTGCTGTACATGCCCTGGGGGCCGCAGGTGAGCTACCGCGGCGATCAGCGGGCCTTTGCGGCCGAGGTCTTTCCGGCCGGGGTGGCGCGCGACGCCCGCGCCAGCGGCATCCCCGCGCCGCTGGCCGACGTGGCCGCCGTGATGGCTGCGGCCCAGGCAAACTGGGGCGAGGGCATGGTCGGGCGCATCACGATCAGCCACCCGGGTGACGCGGCCGCGAGCATCGTGGTGTCGCGCCGCGAGGGCCGCGACATGGCGTCGGCCCAGCCGTCGATGCATTTCAGCGGCACGAGCGGGGCGCTGCTGTCGGTGGCGGGCGAGGCCCCGGGCCCGGCGCTGGAGACCCGCAGCGTGCTGTATGGCCTGCACATGGGCCGCTTCAGCAACCCGCTGCTGCGCGGGCTGTTTTTCCTCTGCGGGCTGGCGGGCTGCGCCATGGTGGCCACCGGCCTGGTGCTGTGGGCCGTGAAGGCGCGCGACAAACACCTGCGGGCCGTGCGGCGCGGCCAGGCCGCGCCGGCCCGGGCGCTGCGTCTGGTGGAAGGGCTCAACCTGGCGGCGATCGCCGGCCTGCCGATGGCGATGGCGGCGTTCTTCTGGGGCAACCGGCTGCTGCCGCTCGACATGGCCGCGCGCGCCCAGACCGAGATCCACCTGTTTTTTGCCGTCTGGGGGCTGGCCGCCGTGGCGGCGCTGCTGCGCCCCGACCGGCGCATGTGGCAGGGCCAGCTTGCGCTCGGCGGCCTGCTGTTTGCGCTGGTGCCGGTGCTCAACGCCGTGACGACCGCGACGCACCTGGGCGTGTCGATTCCCGCGGGCCTGTGGCGTGTGGCCGGGTTTGATCTGGTGTGCCTGGGTCTCGGCCTGGCCTTGCTGGCGGCCGGCGTGCTGGTCGCCCGGCACGGGCCCGCGCGGGCGGCTCGCGCAGCCAACGCGGCGTCCAGCTCCGGCGCGGGGCCGGTGCAGGTGAACTCCGCATGACGGCGGCGTGGATGGCGCTGGCCGCGGACGTCGTGGCCGCCTTTGCGCTGGCCTTTGCCGGCTGGGTCGCGTTCAGCCGGACGATGGAGCGCCATGCGCTGCCCGCCGGGCGGCACCGCGGCGTACTGCGCGGCGCCGGAGCGGCCGGGCTGGTGCTGTCGCTGCTGGCCTGCCGGCAGGCCCAGGGCAGCAGCCAGGGCTGGGTGCTGTGGTGCGGGGTGCTGACCCTCACTGCGATGGCCGTGATGCTGGTGCTCACCTACGCGCCCCAGCGTGCCGGCCGGGCCGGCTGGGTGGCTGCCGCGGTGGGTGTGGCTGCCGCGCTGGAGGGCCTGTCCAGCCCCTGAGGGCGCGCGCGCCGCCCCGCCGCACGCCCGGCGGCGCTGGCCCCCTGCTGACAGCGCGTGACAGGGGGGCGATCTATCATGGAGGGTTTTCCGCCCCTGCCCCCACCCATGCCCAAGCGTTCGCCCGCACCCGCCGCCAGTCCGCCGGACACGCAGTTGATCCGCATCCGTGGCGCGCGCACGCACAACCTCAAGAACATCGACCTCGACCTGCCCCGCCACCGCCTGGTGGTGATCACCGGGCTGTCGGGCTCGGGCAAGTCGTCGCTGGCCTTCGACACCCTGTATGCCGAGGGCCAGCGCCGGTATGTGGAAAGCCTGTCGGCCTATGCGCGGCAGTTCCTGCAGCTGATGGACAAGCCCGATGTCGACGTGATCGAGGGCCTG
>CBFGPV010000113.1:0-13914 GCA_965650765.1 uncultured Burkholderiales bacterium | reverse complement strand
GGCCCTGGGGGCGCTCACAGGCAGTCGAGCCAGTCGCAGCGCAGGCGCCCGCGCCGGTGCAGCCAGCCGCGCCAGGTCACGTACAGCGCCGGCGCCGCAAAAGCCAGGCCGCAGGCCAGCAGCCACTGGGCCTGGCCCAGCAGCAGGGCTGCCGGTGCGCCCATCCAGCCCAGCAGCCAGCTGGTGAGGACCAGGTCATAGAGGTGGTACTCGACTGGGTGGTCGGCTCGGTGTTCGACATGCCAGCGCTTGAGCTGCTGGAGCTGCTGCAAGGTCATGACGGCCTCCGGTCGGTGCGATGAGCGCATCGTAAGTTTCGTGTCAGCCATTGGCAAGCCTGCCGGGGCCCGATCCACCCCCTCACGCTCAAGCCTGGCGACGGAATGCCGATAACTGCTCATTCGATCGCACCCCATGAGTGACCGTGTCCTGCCCAGCCTGTACGGCGTCGCGTGCCGACGCCGGGCAGGGTGCTGCGCGGCCGATGCGCGGCCATGAAGCTCACTCTCAAGACCAAGACCGCACTGCTGACGGTGGTGCTGGTGGTGCTGCTGCTCGGGGCCGCCGGCTGGTGGCAGCGTGAGGAACTGGGCCGCGAGTACGTGAGCCTGCTGCAGACGGAACAGGAGTCGCTGGCAGGTGCCATCGCGGCCGACCTGGACGACAAGATCGTCCTGCACCTGCAGCAGCTCGCCCGCTCCACCTTGGCGGTGGACGAGCTCACCTTCACCGACCCGGCCGCGCAGCGCCGATTCTTCGAGCGCCTGGCCGGTGCCCGCCCGCTGTTCGACGGGCTCGCGCTCATCCGGCCCGACGGCACGATCGTGGCCAACGACCCGCCGGTTGCGGCCGGGTCGCCCGTCCTGAACGTGAGTGATCGCGACTACTTCCGCCAGGCCATCGCCACGGGCAAACCGGCGATGTCCGCACCGCTGATGACCCGCTCGAGCGGGCACCCGGCCATCCTGATGGCAGCGCCGGTGCTCGATGAGCAGGGCCGGCTGCTGGGTGTGCTCGGGGCGGGGGTGAGCCTGCTTCAGTCGAGCCTGCTGGGGTCGGTGCAGCGGGTGCCGGTGGGGCAGGACGGCTACCTGGTGATCGTCACCCAGGGCGAACGCCCGGTGTATGTGCTGCATCCGGACCGAACCCGGCTGCTCCAGCCGGTCGATGCCCACCACCTGCCACGTGACGTGCAGCAGGCGCGCATCCTGACCGACCCGCTGGCGCGCGCACGCGGCAGCGCGATCGTCACACGCGCACCGATTCCCGCGGCCGGATGGGAACTGCGGGTGGTGCTGCCGGCCGAAGAGGCGTTTGCACCGCTGCAACGCGCCCAGGACCGCATGCTGCGCGAGCTGGGTCTGCTGGCGCTGGTGCTGGGGGGGCTGGTGTGGATCGGCTCGCAATGGTTGCTGCGCCCGCTGGGGTCGCTGCACCGTGCCGTGCGGGTGCTGCGCGACAACCCGGCGGCCGAGGTGCACCTGCCTGCAAGGGCCAGCGACGAGATCGGCGACCTCACGCGCGAATTCGACGCCCTGATCCATGAGGTGCGGGCGCACCAGGCCGAACTGGCGGCCGTCAGCGACGCCTCGCCGCTGGGCCTGTTCCGCTGCGTGCCGGACGGGCGCCTGACCTATGTCAATCAGACCTATCTGCGCATCCATGGCATGGACCGGGTGGATGCCGCGCAAGGCTGGGCTGCGCTGATTCCGGCCAAGCGCCGGGAGGCCGCCGTGGCCGCATGGCAGGCGGCCGTGCAGCGCAGCGACCCCATCAGCGCGGTCTACCGCATCGTGCGCGACGACGGCAGCTCGGCGCTGCTGTCGGTGCGTACCGCCCCGGTGATCTTCGAAGGCCGGCTGGTGGCCCATGCCGGCACGGTGGAGGACATCACCGAGCGCGCCGCCGCCGAAAAGGCCCAGCGCATGCTCACCGCCGTGTTCGATGCAACGACCGACTACGTGATCCAGCACGACACGGCGGGCCGCATGGTCTACATGAACCCGGCAGCACGCCAGCGCGCCGGGATTGCACCCGATGCGCCGATCTCGCACCTGGTGGGCCTGGACTTTCATCCGCCGTCGATGCACCGGCGCCTGGTCGACGAGGCCGTGCCGACCGCGCTGGAGCGTGGGGTGTGGCTTGGCGAAAGTGTGGTGTACGACGCCGAGCGACGGGAGTTTCCGGTGAGTCACATGGTGCTGGCGCACCGCGACAAGAACGGCCGGGTGGAGCAGTTCTCCGGCATCCTGCGCGACATCTCGGCCGAGAAGGCGGCCCGCCAGGCGCTGGCCCACAGCGAGGCCACCTTGCGTTCGGTGGCCGAGGCCCTGCCGGCCATCATCGCCGTGGTGGACCGTGAGCAGCGCTTCCGCTTCACCAATTCGGCCTTCGAGCGCTGGTACGGCGCGCGCCGCGAGGACGTCATCGGTCGCACGGTGCGCGAGGTGATGGGGCCGGTCGAATACGAGCGCAGCCGCCGTCATGTGGAGGCGGCGCTGCGCGGCGAGCGCCAGGTGCATGAACGCGACTATCCCGGCCGCGAGCGCCATCGCCATCTCGAGCTGACCTACATTCCGCTGCGGGCGGCAGATGGGTCGGTCGATGGTTACGTGGGCGTGGGCCAGGACGTGTCGGAGCGCAAGGCCGAGGAGCTGCGCCTGCGCGAACTCACCCAGATCGACCCGCTGACCGGGCTGCTCAACCGGGCCGGGTTCGAGTCCCGCATGCACGAGGCCACGCTGCGCGCCCGCGAGACCGGGCGCCGGCTGGCCCTGCTGTACCTCGACCTCGACCGCTTCAAGCCCGTCAACGATGTGCATGGCCACACGGTGGGCGACAAGCTGCTGAAGGTCTTCGCCCGGCGCATGAAAAATGCGCTGCGTCCCGGCGACACGGTGGCTCGCCTGGGCGGCGACGAATTTGCCGTGGTGCTGGAAAACCTGCCCCAGCGCAGCGATGCCCAGGGCGTGGCCCTCAAGCTGCTCGATGCCGCCTCGCTGCCGTTCCAGATCGACGGCTTGCGCCTGGAGGTGGGCATCAGCGTGGGCGTGGCCTTCCTGCACCCGGACGACCTGGGGTGGCAGACGCTGGTGGAACGGGCCGACCGCATGATGTACTCGGCCAAGCAGGCCGGGCGGAACCGGCACGCCGTGGCCAGCGACGACCAGGACTCGGCCCTGGCCCCGCTGGCCTGAACGGCGCAGGGGCAGCGCTCAGCGCACGGTGGGATAGGTGCCGGGCAGCAGGATGCTGCGATCGACGTCGGCGATGTTGGTGCGGCCGCAGAACGCCATGGTCAGGTCAAGCTCCTTGTGGATGATCTCCAGGCAGCGGGTCACGCCGGCTTCGCCCATCGCGCCCAGGCCATAGAGGAAGGCCCGGCCGATCAGCGTGCCGCGTGCGCCCAGCGCCACCGACTTCAGCACGTCCTGCCCGCTGCGGATGCCGCCGTCGAGCCAGACCTCGATGCGATCGCCCACGGCCTGGGCAATGGCCGGCAGGGCCTCGATGGACGATGGTGCGCCGTCGAGCTGGCGGCCGCCGTGGTTGGAGACGATCAGCGCATCGGCGCCACTGTCGGCGGCCAGTCGGGCGTCTTCCTCGTCCAGGATGCCCTTGAGGATCAGCTTGCCGCCCCAGCGCTTCTTGATCCATTCGACGTCGCCCCAGTTGAGCTGAGGGTCGAACTGCTCGGCCGTCCAGGAGGACAGCGACGACAGGTCACCGACCCCCTTCGCATGGCCGACGATGTTGCCGAAGCTGCGCCGCGGCGTGCCCAGCATGCCCAGGCACCAGCGCGGTTTGGTCGCCAGGTTGATCAGGTTGCGCAGCGTGGGCTTGGGCGGGGCCGACAGGCCGTTCTTGATGTCCTTGTGCCGCTGTCCGAGGATCTGCAGGTCCAGCGTCAGCATCAGCGCCGAGCAGCGCGCGGCCTTGGCGCGGTCGATCAGGCGTTCGATGAAGTCGCGGTCGCGCATCACGTACAGCTGGAACCAGAACGGTGCCGTGGTGTGCGCGGCGATGTCCTCGATCGAGCAGATGCTCATCGTCGACAGCGTGAACGGAATGCCGAACTTCTCGGCCGCACGCGCGGCCAGGATCTCGCCGTCGGCATGCTGCATGCCGGTCAGGCCGGTCGGTGCAATGGCCACCGGCATGGCCACGTCCTGCCCGACCATGCGGGTGCGGGTGCTGCGGCCCTCCATGTTGACCGCCACGCGCTGGCGCAGCTTGATCTTCTGGAAGTCGCTTTCATTGGCGCGATAGGTGCTTTCGGTCCACGAGCCGGAGTCGGCGTAGTCGTAGAACATGCGCGGTACACGGCGCTGGGCCAGGACCCGCAGGTCCTCGATGTTCGTGATGGTGGGCATGCTGTCTCCGGTGCGTTGGTCTTGGTGTCGATGGGGTGACGTGGCCCACATCGTACGCAAGGCACCCTGCGCGTGCCCGGAAAGCTGTTCAGGTCCGGCCGGAAAGAAGTTCCGATGCGTCCGCCGTCACCTTGTCGCACACCGTGTGCAGCCAGTCGGCAAACGCCGCGGCGGCGCCGCCTGGCGCGTGCGGCAGCACGAAATACTGGTTGACCGGTGTGGCCTGCACGTCGAACAGCGGGCGCAGCGCACCGGCGGCCAGCCAGTGTCGCGCCAGGCTGGGCCGGCCCAGCGCCACGCCCTGCGCGCTGACGGCGGCCTCCAGCAGCAGGCCCAGGTCGACCAGGCGCGGCCCGCTGGCGGGCTCCGGCCAGTCCAGCCCGGCGGCACGGAACCACGGCGTCCAGGGCTCCAGCGGGGTGCGAAGCAGCGGTGCATGCTGCAGGTCGGCCGGCACGTGCAGCGGCGGCAGTCGTGCCAGCAGGGCCGGCGCGGCCATCGGCAGGACGCAGTCACGCATCAGCAGGCGGCCGCCAGCGGCCGCCACGTCGCCGTTGCGCACCTCGACGTCGGCTTCGATGCTGCCGGCTTCAAGGTAGGGAATGCTCAGCACGACTTCCAGCTCGACCTCGGGGTGGCGGTCGGTGAAGTCCTGCAGGTGCGGCACCAGGATCTGGCGGGCAAAAGTGGGTGGGGCACACACGCGCAGCCGCTCCAGGCGCTGCACGGTGCGCCGATGCAGCGGCACGGCGGCCAGCAGGCCCAGTGCGGCTCGCACCTGTTCGAGGTATTCCCGCCCGGCGGCGGTCAGTGCAAGCGTCTTGCCGCTGCGCACGAGCAGTTGCGTGCCCAGCAGGTCTTCGACCGTGCCGACCCGTTTGCTCACCGCGCTCGCGGTGACATGCAGCTCGTCGGCAGCCCGCTCGAAACTGCCGTGGCGCGCCACCGATTCGAAGGCCCGCAACCCGTCGATCGAAGGGAATCGGACGTCGTCGTTCGGGCTGGCGCGGGTGCTCATCCCGCTATGGTAGTGGCGCAGGTCGGTCGGCCGTGCATTCAGGGCGCGGCCAGGCGGCGCTTGCGCGGCATGAAGTTCAGGCGCGTCTCGAGCGTCTGCAGGCCGTTGGCGGCCAGCACCACACTGGCCGGCATCTGCTCGACGAACTGCTCCGGGTGCCACATCCGCACCGCGGCCGTGCCGGCCGGGATGCCGTCGATCAGCACCTGGCCGCGTGCATCGGTCTTGCCGAACCAGGGGGTCTCGCTGACGTACACGCCGCCGCGCATCGTCGAGTGCAGGTGGCACGAGAGCGTGACCGGACCTGGCTGATCGACCCGGATCTCGGTGGCCGCGGCCGTGGCGGCCGGGCGAGCGTCCACTCGCAGCTCAAAAGGCCCGGACATTGAATTGCCCTTGACATGGTGGTCGAAGCTGTCCCGATTGGTGAAGCGCAGCGTGGTGCCGGGGGCCACCACGGTCAGGAAGGGCTGGAACTGCATCTTCTCCTGTGCCACGACCACCGACGTGCCCGCGGCAGCCCGTGCCGACGGGGCGGGCTGGGCCGGCACGATGACCACGGCCACGTTCGGTGCGGGCTGGCCGTCGCGGTCGAGCACGGTGACCTGCAAGGTGGCCGCGCGGGCCGCAGGTGCGGCCAGCAGGCTGGACAGGCCCAGGACGATCGCACCGGCGAGTGAAGGCAGGGAAAGGGACAAGGACAGGGACTTGCGATGGAGTGTCATGGCATTCATCGGGTGTTGATCACGTCACGGTGCATCGGGGCCAGGCGAGCCAGCAGGCGGTTCTGGGTGGCAAAGGCGATGCCTTGTGCATCCATCGACTGCTGCAGCACCTCGACCAGGGCGTTGAAGTCGGCCCGGGTGACGTCGATGTTGCTGTGGGCGCTGGCCATGTCCGGGCCCTTGTATCGGCACGGGCCGCCCGAGACCTCGCACAGCTGTGCGGCCAGGCCGGACTTGAACTGCGCCTGGTTCACGTCCTTGAAGAACGGGTGCATGCGGGGGTCCTGCAGCAGGCGCTGCAGGAAGTCGTCCGTCAGGCGAGCCAGCGCGGGCTGACCGCCCAGCGCCTGGTACAGGCTGGCGTCGGCGGCCGGGGCACTCTGGGCGCGCAGCGCCGGGCTGGTTGCCAGTGCCAGGGCCGTGGCAAGGGCGAGCAGAAGCTGTTTCATGGGATCTCCAAAAAGGTGGATCAGTCCGCCAGGGCGTGTCAGAAGGCCAGCTGGACCGAGGCATAGGCACCGCGCTGGCGCGCGTGGCCGACGACATTGCCCAGGTCGACCCAGGCCAGCGTCAGCGACAGATGCGGTGACGGCGCCCAGGCGATGAACACGTCCTTCCAGTCGTGCTCGCGGAAGGCGTTGCCGGCAAAGGCGAGGGCGTCGGGTTTCATGCGGTACTCCACGCCCACGGCCAGGTCCCGGCGCAGCAGCCAGGCCACCGACACCTCCGGCATCAGGCGGTAGCTGCGGTGGGCGCTGCTGCCAAAGCCCAGCAGCCCGTTCTGGTTGGCCTTGGTGGCGCGCAGGGTGCCGTTGAGCAGCACCCCCTGTGCCAGCAGCAGCTTGGTGGCGCTGAGGTAGAGGTCCACCCCGCTGCGCCGGGCCTGCACCGAATCGAGCACCCCGCCCACCGCTGCACCGGGATCGAGGTGCTTGTATTGCAGTCCGGCCGCCAGCTGGGGCATCCAGCTGTCGGCGTCGAGGATGGCCTCGCCGGCCAGCCTCACCTTCAGGCCCACGATGTCCAGCTTCAGGCGTGTCGACGGCACGGCCGCTGCGGCATTGAGCTCCTGGCGCGCGAGCGACAGCTCCACTCGGTCATGCAGGCCCAACGCCGCGCCCGCGGTGGTCAGCCCGTAGCGTTGGGTCGACAGCCGGCTGAGATGCACGGTGGCGCCGACCTGGCCTTCGGTGGCCTGGCTGCCGATCACGGCCCAGGGGGTGAGGCCACCGCCCGCGGCGCCGTCGATGCTGCTGACACCGCCGGTCAGCCGCAGCTTGCCGGTGGCCGCCGGCACGACCGCCGGCAGGGCGGCCGCCGTGGCTGCGAGCGCTGCCAATGCGACGCGCAGGCGTCGGGGGGAAGGTGAGGTGCGCAAATTCGTCTCCTGCAGACCGTTGAACCAAGGTGTTGCAGGGTGTTACGGACGGCGATGCCATCCGGATGCACGGCCGCGGATCGCAGCCGCATGCCAGCCATCGTTCCGTGACTTTGTTCACGCCGTTGACGCGGCGCGCCGCAGCGGCTCGTCAGATGCCGTTCATTTGCCGTCCTCGCCGAACAGCGGCAGCGTGTAGGGACGGGGCTGTTCACGCGCCACCTGGCGTGCCGCCGGCGCCGCACGGGGTGGGGGGGCTTCGGCGGCTCGACACAGCGACCCCACCCTGACGCCGAGCAGTCGGATGCGTCGCTCCAGGGGCACACGCTTGAGGCACTGCCCGGCCGCATGGCGGATCACCGTGGCATCGGCCGTGTGCTGAGGCAGCGTCTGGTCGCGCGTGACGGTCTTGAAATTGTCGAACCGCAGCTTCAGGCCGATGGTCTTGCCCACATAGCCCTTGCGCTGCAGGTCGGCGGCCACCTGCTCGCACAGCCGGGTGAAGATCGTGCCCAGTTCGCTGCGGTCGCTGCGGGCGTGCAGGTCGCGGTCGAAGGTGGTTTCGCGGCTCATGCTGACCGGCTCGCTCCAGGTCACCACCGGGCGGTCGTCGCGTCCGTGGGCCGCGGCATGCAGCCAGGCGCCGTAGCGTGTGCCGAACTGCTCGGCCAGCCAGGCCGGGTCGGCGGCGGCCAGGTCGCCGATGGTGTGCAGGCCCAGGGCCTGCAGCTTCTGCCACGCCTTGGGGCCGATGCCGTTGATGCGCCTGGCCGGCAGCGGCCAGATGCGGCTTTCCAGTTCGGCCGGGTTCATCAGCACGGTCAGGCCGTCGGGTTTGTCCAGGTCGGAGCACAGCTTGGACAGCAGCTTGTTGGGCGTGACGCCGATCGAGCAGCTCAGCCCGGTGAGGCGTCGCACGTTGTTCTTGATCGCCTGGGCGATGGCGCGCACACCGCCATGCGGATCGTGTGCGATCGCGTCGCGTGCGCCCGGCACCTCGCTCAGGTCGATGTAGATCTCGTCCACACCACGGTCTTCGATGACCGGCGCGATCTCGGCCACGGCGGCCTTGAACTGGCGTGAGTAGCGGCGGTACTCCTCGAAGTCCACCGGCAGCAGCACGGCCTCGGGCGCCAGCGCCGCTGCCTTCATCAGGCCCATGCCGGAGTGCACGCCCAGGGCCCGCGCCTCATAGGTGGCGGTGGTGATCACGCCGCGACCGGCATAGTCGCGCAAGGTGGCATAGCGCCGCGAGCCGTCAGGCTGCAGCACCGGCTGGTGGCGGCGGCCGCCGCCGATGACCACGGGCCGGCCTTGGAGGTCGGGATAGCGCAGCAGCTCGACCGACGCATAGAAGGCGTCCATGTCGAGGTGGGCGATCAGGCGGGGAAGGGCATCAGGCACGGCTGGAAGCATTGTCCACAAGCTGCTGACAGCATGGTGGCAGCAGGCGGGCTCCGTTATATTGCCCGGCATTGCACGCCTGCGGCACGCCATGAACCCTTCTGACCTGATTGCTCGATGCGGTGGCGCCCTGTGCGCCGTCTGGATGGCCTTGGTGGCACTGCCGGCCCATGCCGGTGGCACCGACAACGCCCAGGTGCAGCAGGCCGCGCAGGCCTTTTATGCGCAGTACCGACAGCTTGGCTTCACCGGCCTGCCTGATGCGCAGCAGCAGCGCCGCCTGGCCCCGCACCTCAGCCCGGGCCTGGCGCGCACGCTGGCCGCGGCGCGCACCGAGCAGCAGCGCTGTGCCCGCCTGCACCCGGACGACAAGCCGCCGTGGATCGAAGGCGACCTGTTCACCTCCACCTTCGAAGGCCACCAGAGCGCGCAGGCGGGGGAGGTCACTGGCCAGGCGGCGCAGCGCGAGGTGGTGATGAGCTTCACCTACGAAGACCGTGGCCAGACGGTGCGGTGGCAGGACGTTGCGCTGATGGTGCGCCATCGCGGCCGCTGGGTGCTCGACGACGTGCGCTACCAGGGCGGTTTCGAGTTCGGCAACCCCAGCGGCAGCCGGCTGCGCGCCGGGCTGGCCGAGCGGCCGGCATGCTGAGCAGCCAGGCGTCGGGCTTGCCGGCGCGCGGCATGCGCGCTACCGTGTCGCTCACGATCGAAAGGGCCCGATGAACAAGCTGATGTCCGGCCTGCTGATGGTGGTGTGGCTCAGCGGCTGTGCGGCGCTGCCCCCGCGGGCGCAGGTCGACGCCGCGTCCGTGGCTGGCCGCTATGTGGGCACCTTGCCCTGCGCGGACTGTGCCGGTGTGCGCACCGACCTCACCTTGCTGCCCGGGGCGGGCAGCGAGGGCGGCGCCTACACCGTGCGCGAGACACGGGTGGGCGCACGCAGCGTGGGGGTGGGTGCAGGCGCGACGAGCCAGCGCGCCGGCGACTGGTCGGTCCAGGCCGACGCGGTGCGCACCCTGGTGCGGGTGGGGCCGGACCGCACCGGCGTGCACGGCGAACGACACTTCGTGCGGGCCAGCGAGCAGGTGTTGCGCCTGCTCGACGGCCAGCGCCGTGAACTGCCGACCGAGCTGCCACGCAGCCTCGTGCGCGTGCCCGGCGACATCGACCCTGCCGCCCTGGTGCTCACGGCCGGTGACAACGGCAGCCTGGTCGACACCGGCGTCGGCAGCACGCTGGTGGTCATGCTGGCGGCCAACCGCAGCACGGGGCACCGCTGGCAGCCGCTGCTGGGCTCGGACGACGTGCTGGTGCAAAGCAGCGCACGCACCTATGAGACCACCGACACCCGGCCGGGCAGCGGCGGCATCGAGGTGTTCCGCTTCGAGGCACCACGCGCCGGGGTGCAGATCCTGCGGTTCGAGTACCGCCGGCCCTGGGAGCGCAGCCAGCCCTCGGTGCAGGCGGTGAGCTTCACGCTGCGCGTGCGCTGACCCCGCGCTGGATCAGGGCGTGTGCTCCAGCAGCATCTGCAGCACGGTCTTGACGATAAAACCGAACATGCCGAAGGCCAGCACGAAAAACAGCACGAAGGTGCCGAAGCGGCCTGCCTTGGACTTGCGCGCCAGGTCCCAGATGATGAAGAGCATGAACAGGATGAACAGCGCCAGCCCGATCGTCACCCCATAGTGGGCAAACTGCTCTTCGGTCATGCCGCCCATGTCAGTCGCGCTCCGGCAGACCGGACGTGTCGACCAGGTCCTGGTAGGCATGCCAGGTGGCGTGACCCAGCAGGGGCAGCAGCACCGCCAGTCCGATCAGCGTGACGATGCCCACCAGGGTGAGCACGAGAATGGTCATGGCCCACAGCGCCATGGCCACCGGGTTGGCGCCCACGGCACGTGCGCTGGTCAGCATGGCGGTGCGCAGGCTCACCGGCCGGTCGAGCATCAGCGGAATCGCCACCGCCGACACCGCAAACACCCAGGCCGCCAGCAGGCCGCCGGCCATCAGCCACATGCCGAACAGGTAACCGCGCTCGGGGGCATCGGCGGTGCGCAGCACCGCGGCACTCACGAATCCACGCAATCCGCTGCCCGGCTGGCCGCTCATGCCCACCAGCACCAGCGCAGAAAACAGCACCCACGCCGTGCCGATGGCGGCGAGCAGCAGGCCGAACTGAATCGAGCCGCGGCCGCCCCGGTGCCAGGCCTGCCAGATGTCGGACGGCCCGGGTTGCCGGCCGCGTGCCAGCTGGCGGCTCAGCTCGTACAGACCGACCGCGCCGGCCGGGGCGACGAGCAGGAAGCCGGTGAAGGCCCCTGCAAGGATGCCGAAATGCCGCCATCCTGCCACCAGGATGATCAGCGCGCCGACGCTGAACAGGGCCCCATGCAACAGGCTGAGCGAGGTGGTGCGGGCCATGTCCTGCAGCCCGGCATGCAGCCAGTCCAGCGGGCGGGAGGCGGGCACCACACGAACCGGCAGCGGCGTGGCAGGATGCGGGGGCAACGGGGTCGGTGCGGTCACGGCCGTGAGCATGCCAGGGTCCGCCCCCGGCGCCTTGACCGGCATCAAGCCCCGACGGGACGGGCTTGACTCTGCAGCAGGTACAGGGTTTGCAATGCAGTCATCGGCCTTGCCAAGGCCTCACCGACCGACCACCAGGAACGCACGATGACGGCATCCCACACCCACGACTCCCCCTCCGAGCCAGCGGGCCCACACGGCAGCCATGGCGCCACGCCGGGCGCATCGGCCTGCCATGGCGGCCACGCAGATGATCATCGCGGTGGCCACCATCATCATCATGGCCCGATCACCGACCCCGCTCTGGCGCGCGATCCGCGCTGGCGCCGGGTGCTGTGGATCGCGCTGATCGTCAATGCGCTGATGTTCGTCACCGAGATCGCCGGCGGCCTGCACGCTGAATCGGTGTCGCTGCTGGCCGATGCCGTGGACTTTGCCGGCGATGCGACGAACTATGCGTTGTCGCTCGCGGTGCTGGGCATGGCGGCGGTGTGGGGCTCGCGGCTGGCCTGGATCAAGGGCGGGGTGATGTTTGTGTATGGCGGTGCACTGTCGCTGCGGGTGCTGTGGCTGGCCTGGGTGGGTTCGGCGCCTCAGCCGGTGGCCATGGGCGGCATCGGGTTGCTGGCCCTGGTGGCGAACGTGGGCGTGGCCGCACTGCTGTACCGCTACCGCAATGGCGATGCCAATGCGCGTTCGGTGTGGCTGTGCTCGCGCAATGACGCCCTGGGCAATGCCGCGATCGTGCTGGCCGCACTCGGTGTGTTCGGCACCGGCACCGCCTGGCCGGACCTGGTCGTCGGGCTGGTGATGGCCACGCTGGCGGTGACGGCCGGCTGGGAGGTCATGCGCCATGCCCGCGCCGAGCTGGCGCAGGCCTCAGGCTGACGCGCGCACGAAATCGGCCACGTCGTCGAGCACCGGGGCAAGCCCGCGCAGCGGGCGCCCGAACGCACCGATCAGGCTGGCGTGGCTGGTGCCTTCATACAGGCGCGACACGACCGTCACGCCGGCATCGCGCAGCCGCGTGGCCAACTGCACCGTGTTGCGCCGCGGGTGCACCAGCGTGTCGTCCACCGGTGCACCCAGGAAGGTCCGCGGCGCGCCGGCACGCACGTACAGGATGGGCTGGGAATCCTTGGGATAGGCCGGGTGATGGAAGACCGGCTGCACGTCGGTGTTGACGATGGGCAGGAAGTCATACGGACCGGCCAGTCCGATCCAGCCGGCCAGGACCTGGGGAGACAGGCCCTGGCGGCCCAGCCAGCGGGCATCGAGTGCCAGCATGGCGGCGTTGTAGGCCCCGGCGCTGTGCCCCATCACGTGCAGGCGCTGCGGGTCGCCGCCGAACGAGGCCGCGCTGCGGCGAACCCAGGCCAGCGCGGCCGCGCAGTCGTGCAGGAAGTCCGGATAGCGCACCTCGGGGTAGAGCCGGTAGTCGGCCAGCAGCGTCAGGATGCCCTGCGACGCCAGTGCTTCACCGACAAAGCGGTAGGCATCGCGCGAGCCGCTGCGCCAGGAACCACCGTAGAAGAACAGCACCACCGGCCAGCCGGCCGGCGGCACCGCGGTGGTCTGCGCGGGCAGGTAGGCGTCGATGCGCTGGCGCGGGTGGGCGCCATAGACGAGATCAGCGCGCAGCTGGTAGGTGTCGCTCGGCGCGAGTGCGTTGAGGGCACCGGTGGGGGAGCAGGCCGCCAGCAGGGTGGCGGGCGGCAGGCTCAGGAGCAGTCGGCGGGTCGGCATGTCGGTGGATACGTGCAGGCGCGCCTTCTGGATGCAGGAGGCTCAGGCCAGGCGCGCCTTGTGCCGCGCCACCTGCTGTCGCACCTGCTCGGGCGCCGTGCCGCCCAGGATGTTGCGTGCGTTGAGCGACCCGCGCAGCGACAGCACCTCGTAGACGTCCTCGCCGACCAGCGGCGAGAAGCTGCGCAGTGTGTCCAGCGGCAGGTCGGCCAGGTCCATGCCACGCTGCAGGCCGAACTTCACTGCATGGGCGACCACTTCATGCGCATCCCGGAAGGGCAGGCCCTTCTTGACCATGTAGTCGGCCAGGTCGGTGGCCGTGGCGTAGCCGCGCAGCGCCGCACGTTCCATCGCCTCGGGCTTGACGGTGATGCCGCCCACCATCTCGGCGAAGATGCGCAGGGTGTCCTTCAGCGTGTCGACGGTGTCGAACAGCGGCTCCTTGTCTTCCTGGTTGTCCTTGTTGTAGGCCAGCGGCTGGCCCTTCATCAGCGTGATCAGCCCCATCAGGTGGCCGACCACGCGGCCGGTCTTGCCGCGCGCCAGTTCGGGTACATCGGGGTTTTTCTTCTGCGGCATGATCGACGAGCCGGTGCAGAAGCGGTCGGCGATGTCGATGAAGCCGAAGCTCTGGCTCATCCACAGCACCAGCTCTTCCGAGAGGCGCGAGACGTGCACCATCGCCAGCGAGGCCGCGGCGGTGAACTCGATCGCGAAGTCGCGGTCGCTCACCGCGTC
>CBFGPV010000112.1:0-13920 GCA_965650765.1 uncultured Burkholderiales bacterium | reverse complement strand
CTTCGGCCGATTCGACCGTGGAAGCGGCTTCGCGACCACACCATGCCGCGTCGGCGGCGGGCGCAGCTTCGCGGCCACACCATGCCGCGTCAGCGGCCGGGGCAGCTTCACGGCCACACCAGGCAGCATCAGCAGCCGGGGCAGCTTCGCGGCCGCACCATGCGGCATCAGCGACCGGGGCAGCCTCGCGGCCACACCATGCGGCGTCGGCCGGTGCAGCCTCGCGGCCACACCAGGCGGCATCGGCCGCGGGTGAGGCTGCCGGGCGCTTGCGCTGGCCGGCGTTGACGGGCACGGCCTCGCCGAACTCCTGGACGAACAGCTCGTGCAGCGCATTGGCGGCGTTCACCTGACGATCCTGGTCGCCACGCAGCCCGAGGTAGGGGTAGTGATGCAGGAACTCGCCGAAGATGCGCTGGCAGTCGGCCGCGTACTTGCGGGTATCCAGGATGTGGGTGTGCCACACCGTGTCGATGTCGCGCGTGGGCGCGATCGTCACATTCGGATGGCGCGCCAGCAGGATCAGGAAGCGCTTGTACGCCACCGCCATGCGCTCGATGTGCTCGCTCGACCAGCCGGGGCCGTCGTCCTTGCAAGCCAGCTTGAACTTGATCGGCTCGAGATCCAGCGCCTCGATTTCTCCCGCGACTTGGTCCATGGTGCGACCATAGATATTGCTTTGCATCGTCAACTCCAAAGGTAAGTGAAGACGGCGACGGCAGGCGCCGCCGGTGAGACAGGTGAGCCCCGGGCGGTGGCGGTCAGGCCGCTGCCGTCGGTCCCACCAGGTTGCGCAGATCGCGGGTCAGGAACGCTGCCAGCTCTTCTGCGGGTATCGGACGGCTGAGGAAAAAGCCCTGGATCTCGTCACAGTGATGTGCACGCAGATAGGCCAGTTGCTCCACCGTCTCCACCCCTTCGGCCACCACCCGCATGCGCAGGCGATGGGCCAGGCCGATGATGCCGGCCGTGAGAGCGGCGGCGCCGCCGCCCTCGTTGAGATCCTTCATGAAGGAGCGGTCGATCTTGAGCGTCGAAAACGGAAACTTCTGCAGGTACGACAGCGACGAGTAGCCGGTGCCGAAATCGTCGATCGCCAGCGACACGCCCAGACTCTGGATCTCCTCGAGCATGGCTGCAGCCCGGCGCGGGTCCTGCATCACGCCGCTTTCGGTGATCTCCAGCTCGAGCTGGGACGCCGGCAGGCGTGTGGCCGCCAGAATCTCGGCCACCTCGCGCGGGAGCTGCCGTGCATTGAGCTGGCGAGCCGAGAGATTCACGCTGACCTGGATCGCATGGCCGGCATCGTTCCAGCGGCGTGCGTCGCTGCAGGCCACTTCCAGCGCCCAGCGACCGAACTCCTCGATCAGCCCGGTTTCCTCGGCCAGCGGGATGAACTCGGCCGGCGAGATCAGGCCGAGCTTGGGATGGCGCCAGCGCATCAGCGCCTCCACGCCCGTCACCTTGCGGGTGCGCAGATCGAGCTTGGGCTGATAGACCAGGAAAAGCTCGCCGTTTGCCAGTGCATGGCGCAGGCCGCTTTCCATCTCGAGCCGCTGCTGACCGCTCGCATTCATCTGCGCCGAGTAGAAGTGGTACGAGCCCAGACCGCCGGCGTCCTTGGCGCGGTACATCGCCGCATCGGCGTTCATCAGCAGGGTTTCGGCATCGGCGCCGTCATCGGGGAACACGCTCACGCCGATGCTGGCGGTGGTGGTGAGTTCACGGCCCAGGATCTCGAAAGGCTCGGAGCACTGGCCCAGCATCTTGGCGATCGGGCCGATGGCATCGGACGACTCGACCAGATCCTCCAGGATCACCACGAACTCGTCACCACCGAAACGGGCCACGGTGTCGATGTCGCGCAGGCAGGCGGTGAGCCGGTGAGCACAGTGCGTCAGCAGCATGTCGCCGGCCGTGTGGCCCAGGCTGTCATTGATGTACTTGAAGCGATCCAGGTCGATGAACAACACGGCCAGGCGCCGATGGTGGCGGCGGGCCCGGTGGATCGCCTGCTCCAGCCGCTCCTGCAGCAGTGCGCGGTTGGCCAGCCCGGTGAGGGTGTCGTGGGTGGCCAGGTGCCGCATCGCACGTTCGGCCTGCTTGCGCTGCAGGTACTGCGCGAGCTGGCTCGCCACCGACTGCATGAAACCCATGACGTCGCGGTCGACCGACACGGGCGAACGGCTGAAGAACTCGAGCGCCGCCATCGGCTGCTGCGCCAGCACCGGCACGGTCAGTGCCGTCTGGAAACCGGCCTGCTGGGCGATCGCATCGTGGGCATGGGCGCCGGCGGCCGAGGCCGACACGGCACGCCACAACGTCGTGCCGGACGCCCAGGCTGCAGCCACACTCGTGCCCTGCACCGGGCCGCGCCATGCGCGCAGCTCCCGCACGAACCCGACGAGGTCGGCATCGTCGCCGGTGGACCACACCACCAGCCCCTGCACACCGGCATCGCCCTCGGTGGAAGGCACCCAGCATGCCGCGGCCTCCCAGCCCAGCTGGCGCGCGGTATGCGACAGCACGAAGTCGATGGCGGCCTCGACTTCCCCTTCGCCCGCCAGTTCGCGGGCGATGCTGTGCGCCAGCTCGAGCCGCAGTGCGGCGCGCTTGCGCGAGGTCTCGTCGCGCACGGTACCTTGCACGCTGGCCACGCCACGGTCGTTCACCCGACGCAGGTTCATGTGCACCCAGCGCTGGCTGCCGTCATCGAGCTGCAACGCATGTTCGACCTCGGTGGGTGCACCGCGGCTGCCCACCCTTTCGATCGCCTCGCGCACTTCCTGGCGCTGGGGGTCGGGCACACGTGCGATCAGTTCGGTGACCTGCGGTGTGGGGGCATCGGGAGCCAGCCCGTAGATGCGCCGCGCCTCGGCCGACAGGTCCATGCGCCCGGTCAGCGGATCCAGCACCCAGCTGCCCATCTTGGCCAGCCCCTGCGCTTCCTCGAGACGGCGCTCGCTGGTGCGAAGGCTGCGCGTCATCTCGCGCGCCAGCCCCACCGCACGGCGCTGGGACGTCATCAGTGCCCCCAGCACACCGGCCAGCAGCGCCGTGATCGTGAGGCCACCCAGCAGGATGATGAGCGGCAGCATGCGGTCCTGGGGACTGGCAAAGCGCTCCAACGGTGCCGAGACTTCGACCACCCATTGCCGGCCCGCGAATCTGAAGGCCCGCAAGGTGGTGAATTCGGCCGGCGCGGATTCATCGGCCAACTGGGCGCGCGGTGCGGTATCGAACAGCAGATGGTCGGGCTGCGCCCGCGGTGCCATCTCGGGCGCCGAAATGCCGTCCGCTGTCAGGGGCCCGCCGTCGTACAGGCGCAGCCGCAGTCCGGCATCGGCATCGGGCTGAGGCCCGGTCAGGCCGCTGAGCATCTCGGTCACATGAAAGCCGGCACCGACCGATCCGACATAGGCCGCACGGCGCTGGTCCAGCGTCTCGGTGGGCAAGCCGGGGCGATACACCGGCATGCGCACTGCCAGCCCGATCTCGGAATTGGGACCACGCACCTGGATGATCTTGCCGGACGAGTTGATCTCACCGGTGTCGCGGGCACGCTCCAGCGCCAGGCGCACCGGCGGCAAGGCGCCCATGTCCTTGCCAAGCACCTGCTCGTTGCCCTGCAAGGGCTCGATGTAGGTCAGCGGGTGATAGCCGTCGCGCTCACCCGGCGGCAGGATCGAAAAACGGATATGGCCCGGCAGCGCCGGGTCAGCCCGGACGGCTGCCTCGAACGGCGCGCGCCCGTTGGGTGGCACATAGGGTGCGTAGTTCAGCACCTGGAAGCCGGGAAAGTTGCGCTTCAGGTCCAGCGCGGCGGCGTAGCGGTGAAACTCTTCGCGGCTGACTTCGCCGGTGTTGAACAGCGCGCGCATGCCTGACAGCACTTCGACATACGCACCGAAGCGGCGCTCAACCTGCAGCGTGGCCCCCACTGCCGTGGCCTGGAAGCGCTCTTCGGCACTGCGCTGACTCTCGGTGTGCGCCGAGCGGCTGACGGCCACCGACAGCCCGATGCCCATCACCAGCACCATCGCGGGCACGACAAAGTGGGTGCGCCGGTACCACGGCACCTGATCGGCTGGATGGAGCTGCAGCGTGTGGGGCTCTTCGCCTCTGGACGCTGACTCGGACTCGTAGTGCATGCTCGGCTCGCCTTCCCTGGCCTGACCTGGTCCACCCAGGCAGTACCGCAACTCTAGAAGTCGGGCCGTCGGGGGTCTGTAGGGTGAGTCCGGGCCGCAGATGTAAGGCTTCTTCCAATTCGTCTGTCAGGCGCGGTGGGCGCATTGTCAGCGAGACGCCCGGCCCCCGCCAAGCCCGTCCCGCCGGTTCGTGACATCGTTCACAGGGCAACCGCCGCCCGCCACTGCGAACGTGTCAGCGCGTCTGCTCCTTGCGACGGATCATGCTGGAGCGCTTGGCGTCCTCCGGGTGGAAGAACTGGATTTCCCCCTTGCGCCAGACGCCGAGCCAGATCATGTTGCGCGTGAATGCGTCATGGTCGTTGATCGAGAACGGGCGATCGTGGGTCGTCACCACACCGGCATAGGGCCGCTCGAGGTTCTCGAGCGCGCGCTTGAGCGCATCACCACTGGTGTCGCCCTTGCTCTGGAACAGCGCACGCAGCATCAGGTGCACCGCATCGTAGGTTTGTGCCGCCGCCATCAGTGAGCCGATCGACTGTTTGCCCGAATGGCGCTTCAGGCGCGCGATGAACGACATGCGCCGCTCGTTCGAGAGGTCCTGAACGATGGTCTGGACCATGATCGCGCCTTCGGCCGCCGGGCCCGCCTTTTCCCAGACGGTGCGGAACGACAGGGGCCACGGGCCGTACAGGGGCCCTGCGAATCCCGCTTCGGCCCGGGCCAGTGCCATCACGGCCAGTTCGGGACCGACGGTGTAGCCGATCAGCGCCTCGGCGCCGGCCGCCTTGGCCGCGCGCACCTCGTCGACCAGCGACTTCACGCCCAGCGGGAAGCGCGCCACATGCACCGGTTTCAAGCCCTTGTCGGCCAGGAACTTCTCGACATCCTTGAAGCCGCCGACACCGTAGCCAGTCTCGTCATATAGAACAGCGATACGCTCATGACCCCGCTTGACCGCCTCGTCGACGAGAAAGGCCGCCTGCAGGGTGTCGCGCGCCGACAGTCGGAAGATGTAGCTCTTCTCGGGCGGATAGGTGGCCGTCACGGCCGAGCCGGTGGACACCGGCACCAGCAGCAGGTGCCGGTTGTCCTGGAACACATCGAGCGACTTCAGTGCAACGCCGGTGTTGCAGAAACCGATCGTGAAGTCGACCTTCTCGCGCAGCACGAGGTCCTCCGCATGCCGGCGGCCCTCGTCAGGAATAGCCTTGTCGTCCCGGGCCACCAGTTCGATCGGGCGGCCAAGGTAACCCCCCACCTCATTGATCTCGTTGACGGCCAGTTCGGCCCCGAGCCGGGCACTGTTGCCGAAGTCCTCCGAGCCGCCGGTGAACGGGCAGATGAATCCGATACGCACCGGCTTGGGCCCCTGGGCCTGGGCAGGCACCACCGCGGCAGCCATCAGCATCGACAAGGCGAGACAGAGTTTTTTCATGGGGCGTTCAGCGTGGGTTCGAATTGCCGTGACTGTGTCAGCCCGAGCGCCCGTGATCGATCCGGAACAACCCTCTGAGATTGTGAAAAATGCACTGCCTCGGGGCGATACACAAAAAAAACGCGGCCGAAGCCGCGAATCATGGCGTTTTCCGCACGCCCGTACGGTGGTGGGCCCGTGCCCGCCGGCAGTGCCGGTGCCTGAGCATCCGGCCCTTGCCGCGCAGGCAGACCCTCCTGGTCGATCCTGGTAGACCCGTCAGGCCGCCTCGCCCAGATACGCCTCACGCACCTTGGGATCGTTGAGCAGCTGCTTGCCCTCGCCGGTCATCGTGATCTCGCCGGACTCCATCACGTAGCCGCGATTGGCGATCTGCAGCGCCCGGCTGGCGTTCTGCTCGACCAGCAGGATGGTCACGCCCTGCTGGTGGATGTCGTTCACCACCTCGAAAATCTTGTCGACCATGATGGGCGACAGGCCCATCGACGGTTCGTCGAGCAGCAGCACCTTCGGGCGGGTCATCAGCGCACGGCCCATGGCCAGCATCTGCTGTTCACCGCCGGACATGGTGCCGGCCAGCTGGTTGCGGCGCTCCTTCAGGCGCGGGAACAGTGCAAACACCCGGTCGATGTCGGCGTCGATCTCGCGGTCATTGCGCGTGAAGGCGCCCATCAGCAGGTTTTCGGTGATGGTCATGCGCGTGAAGGTGCCGCGACCTTCAGGCACCATCACCAGGCCCTGCTTGACCAGGTCCCAGGCGCCCTGGCCCTTGGTGGCCCGGCCGAGGTATTCGATCGTGCCGTCGGCATAGACCTGCGTGCCGGTGACGGCCTTCAGCGTGGTGGTCTTGCCGGCACCGTTGGCGCCGATCAGGCTGACCAGCTCGCCTTCCTTCACTTCCAGCGAAGCACCCTTCACAGCCTGGATGCCGCCGTAGGCCACTTTCAGGCCACTGACCTTGAGCAAGGTTTGACTCATGGTGGACAACTCTCTCGTTACAGGCGCGGGGCCATCAGTGATTCTTGTGACCGGCGCCCAGATAGGCCTCGATCACCTTTTCGTTGCGCTGGACGTCATAGGGGTTGCCCTCGGCGATCTGCTTGCCGTAGTCCAGCACCGTGACGCGGTCGCACAGGCCCATCACCAGCTTCACGTCGTGCTCGATCAGCAGGATGGTGCGCCCGTCGTTGCGGATGCGGTCGATCAGCTCACGCAGCACGACCTTTTCGGTGGCATTCATGCCGGCCGCCGGTTCGTCCAGTGCGATCAGCTTGGGATCGGTGGCCAGCGCACGCGCGATCTCCAGGCGACGCTGGTCGCCGTAGCTCAGCGTGCGGGCCTTGTAGTCGGCGTACTTGGAGATGCCCACGTACTCCAGCAACTGCATGGCGCGGTCGCGGATCTCGGCTTCCTCCTTCTTGAACGAGGCGGTGCGGAACACCGCGCCGACCAGGCCGGAGTGGCTGCGCACATGGCGGCCCACCATCACGTTCTCGACCGCGGTCATCTCGGCGAACAGCCGGATGTTCTGGAAAGTGCGTGCGATGCCGGCGCGGGCCACTTCGTGCACGGCCGTGGGCTTGTAGGGCTGGCCTTCCAGCTCGAAGCTGCCGGAATCGGGCGTGTACAGGCCGGTGATCACGTTGAAGAACGTGGTCTTGCCGGCGCCGTTGGGGCCGATCAGGCCGAACACCTGGCCGCGGCGGATCTCGATGCCGACGTCGGAGAGGGCCTGCAGGCCACCGAAACGCTTGGAGACGCCCTGAACCTTGAGGACGATGTCGTTGCTCATGTTGGGGGCTCCTCTTACTTCGTCACCGGGGTCGGGGCAGCCTTGCCGTGCTCGGGCGACGGCCACAGGCCGCGCGGACGCAGCAGCATCACGACGATCATGGCCAGCGCGATCAGCAACTGACGCAGGATGGCGGCATCGAGTCGGCCATCGGTCATCTGCTGCAGCGGGCCGGCCACATAGCGCAGCACCTCAGGCAATGCCGCCAGCAGCAGCGCCCCCAGGATCACGCCGGGCAGGTGGCCCAGGCCGCCAAGCACCACCATCGCCACGATCATCACCGACTCCATCAGGCTGAAGGATTCGGGCGAGATGAAGCCCTGGAACGACGCGAACATCGAACCGGCCACACCGCCGAAGGTGGCGCCCATGCCGAAGGCCAGCAGCTTCATGTTGCGCACGTTGATGCCCATGGCCTTGGCCGCCGTGTCGTCTTCGCGGATCGCCATCCAGGCGCGGCCGATGCGCGAGTTCTCGAGGCGATAGCAGATCACGATGCTGGCGATCACCAGGAACATGAACAGGTAGTAGTACAGCACCACCGGCGGGATGCGGTAGTCGCCGATCGTCAGCGCCTGGCCGAAGTCGAAGCCGAAGATGCGCATCGAATCGATGCCGCTGATGCCGCGCGGGCCGTTGGTGATGTTGATCGGGTGCTCGAGGTTGTTCATGAACACGCGGATGATTTCACCGAAGCCGAGCGTCACGATGGCCAGGTAGTCGCCGCGCAGTCGCAGCACCGGTGTGCCGAGCAGGACCCCGGCGATGGCCGCCAGACCCGCAGCCAGCGGAATCACGACGTACACCGGCGTGTGCAGGCCATCGGGGAACATCTGCGAGATCGACGGGAAGGTGTCCCACAGGTGGGGCGAGGCCAGCAGCGCGAACATGTAGGCGCCCACGGCGTAGAACGCCACGAACCCCAGGTCGAGCAGGCCGGCATAGCCCACCACGATGTTCAGGCCCAGTGCCAGCAGCACATACAGCAGGGCCAGGTCGATGATGCGCACCCAGCCCTGCCCGAAGGACAGCGCGATGTGCGGGAGAACCGCCAGTGCAATCGCAACCAGCGCGAAGGTGATCAGCTTGTTTTTCTGCAACATGTGAATCTCCGGGACTCAGGCGCGGTCGGCCACACGTTCGCCCAGCAGGCCCGAGGGGCGCAGCGTGAGCACGAGGATCAGCACGACGAAGGCAAAGATGTCGGCATAGTGGCTGCCCAGCACACCACCGGTCAGCGTGCCCAGGTAGCCGGAGCCCAGCGCCTCGATCAGGCCCAGCAGCACCCCGCCCACCATGGCACCGGCCAGGTTGCCGATGCCGCCGAACACCGCGGCCGTGAAGGCCTTCAGGCCGGGCAGGAAGCCCATGGCGTGCTGCACCGTGCCGTAGTTGGCGGCCCACATCACGCCGGCCACGGCAGCCAGCGCCGCGCCGATGATGAAGGTGGCCGAGATCACCATGTCAGGGCGCACGCCCATCAGGCTGGCCACGCGCGGGTTCTCTGCGGTGGCGCGCATCGCGCGGCCCAGCTTGGTCCGGTGCACCAGCCACAGCAGGCCGCCGAGGATGATGACCGTGGTCGTCAGGATCAGGATCTGGGTGACGTTGATGACGGCGCCGAACACCGGGATCGGCTCGGGCGGCAGCAACTGGGGATAGGGCTTGGGATTGGGCTTCCAGATGATCATCGCCAGCGTCTGAAGCAGCAGCGACATGCCGATGGCGGTGATCAGCGGGGCCAGGCGCGGTGCGTTGCGCAGCGGCTTGTAGGCAATGCGTTCAATGGTGAAGTTCAGGGCAGAACACACCACGATCGCGCAGATCAGCGAGATCAGCATCATGAGCCACCCCGGCATGCCGGGCGACAGTTCCTGCAGCAGGGTGACCACGGTCCAGCTGGTCATGGCGCCCACCATCAGCACTTCGCCGTGTGCGAAGTTGATCAGGCTGATGATGCCGTAGACCATCGTGTAACCCAGGGCCACGAGCGCATACATGCTCCCGAGCACCAGGCCATTGATGATCTGTTGGATGAAAATGTCCATCAGTCGGTCTCCGACGAGAAGTTGAACGCAAGACAGCAGCAAGAACCGGGCCGCCCCGCGGACGGGGTGAGTGGCTCCGAAGCCGTCTGACTCTAGTGGTTAAAAGTACGCCGGCCACGAGGGATGATCCCCATCCCGCGGCGGCCGGCGTTCAAATTGGCGCGAATTGTAGCCAAGCAGGGCTGTGTGAAATATTCGGGGTTTACCCTTCAAACCCTGTGAATCCAACGAAGATTCGGATTGTTCAGCGTCTTTTGAGCGAGTCTTCGTTCCGCTGGCGCAATTCTTCGAGTTTCTCTCCGATGCGGATCTCCAGCCCCCTGGACACGGGGTGGTAGAAGCGCGGAGCAGTCATTCCGTCGGGGAAGTAGCGCTCGCCGGCGGCAAAGCCGTCATCTTCGTCGTGGGCGTAGCGGTAGTCGCTGCCGTAGCCCAGGTCCTTCATCAGGCGGGTCGGCGCGTTGCGCAGATGCAGCGGGATCGGGCGCGTGCCGTCCTGCTTGACGAAGGCGCGCGCTGCCTTGTAGGCGGTGTAGACGGCGTTGGACTTCGGCGCCACCGCCAGGTAGACCGTGGCCTCGGCCAGCGCCAGTTCACCCTCCGGGGAGCCCAGCCGCTCGTAGGTTTCGGCGGCATCGAGCGTGATGCGCAGCGCACGCGGGTCGGCCAGGCCGATGTCCTCGGACGCCATGCGCACCAGGCGGCGAGCGATGTAGCGCGCATCCACGCCGCCATCGAGCATGCGCACCAGCCAGTACAGCGCCGCATCCGGGTCCGAGCCCCGCACCGACTTGTGCAGTGCCGAGATGGTGTCGTAGAACTGTTCGCCACCCTTGTCATAGCGGCGCAACTGCTCGCCCAGCGAGCGCTCGAGCATGGCCTCGTCGATGGACTGGACCCGCTGGGCTGCGGCCATGCGGACCAGGTTCTCGTAGGTGTTGAGCAGGCGCCGGGCATCGCCGTCGGCATAACCGATCAGCCGGGCACGTGCGGTGTCGGTGACCGGCAGCGAGCCGGGCAGCGACTGCGCCCGTGCCAGCAGGGCCTGCATGTCGTCGTCGCCCAGCACCTGCAGCACATGCACCGTGGCACGCGAGAGCAGCGCCGAGTTGACCTCGAACGAAGGGTTTTCGGTCGTCGCGCCGATGAAGGTGAACAGACCCGATTCCACGTGCGGCAGGAAGGCGTCCTGCTGCGCCTTGTTGAAGCGGTGCACCTCGTCGACGAACACGATGGTGCGCCGCCCCATGCTGCGGGCCACCTGGGCCTGCTCGACCGCGTCGCGGATGTCCTTGACGCCGCCCAGCACGGCCGAGATCTGGATGAACTGCGCATCGAAGGCATCGGCCATCAGGCGCGCCAGCGTGGTCTTGCCCACGCCCGGCGGGCCCCACAGGATCATCGAATGCGGCTGGCCCGACTCGAACGCCGCACGCAGCGGCTTGCCGGGCCCCAGCAGATGCGACTGGCCGATGACCTCGTCGAGCGTGCGCGGCCGCAGGCGCTCGGCCAGCGGCACACCGTCGGCGGGCGTGCCGGAGGGATCGACAGGGGGCAGGTCGGAAAGCAGGTCGCGCATCGGGGCAGATTGTCTCAGGCCGGCCGGCGCGGCAGGGCGGCGGCGATCAGGTGGCGCCGTGGCTCAGTGCCTCGCGCACGGCGGCCACCTGCCGGCGCGAGACGGCCAGCCACTCGTCGACGTCGACGATGCGCACGGCCCAGCCCTCCTTGCCGTCGTCGTCCTCTTCGCCCGGCAGCGAACGGCGCTCGAGCGCCCGCACGGCATGCCGGGCCACCAGCGCGTTGCGATGCACCCGCAGCACGCGCGATCCGAGTCGCTCCTCGAGCTCGGCCAGCGAGTCGTCGAGCACATAGGTATGGCGCGCGGTGCGCAGCGTGACGTACTTGAGCTCGGCTTTCAGATAGAGCACCTCGGACAGCGGCACCCGTGTCACACGGCCCCGATCGTTGACCACCAGCACCGGCTCCTGGCCGGTGGCCTCGGTCCCGCCGGGGCGCAGCTTCAGCCGTTCGGCCACCCGCGCCAGCGCCGCCTGCAGGCGCTCGCGCCGCACGGGCTTGGTGAGGTAGTCGACGGCGTCGAGCTCGAACGCCGTGACGGCGTGCTCGGCATGGGCCGTGACGAACACGACTGCCGGCGCCTGCGGCTGCTCGCGCAGCTCGGCGGCCAGGCGGGTGCCGTCCACGCCGGGCATCTGGATGTCGAGCAGCACCACGTCGCAGTCGTGCTGGGCCAGCCAGCTCATCGCCTGAGCGGCGCTGGCGGCCTCGCCCACGGCCTGCGCGCGCGGCGACTCGACGTCGGCCAGCAGGCTGCGCAGGCGCATGCGCGCCAGTTCTTCGTCGTCCACGATGAACACCCTGAGCATCTGAGCGGTCTCCTCCATGCGGTGATCATGCCAGCGGCACGGTGATCTGCACACGCCAGGTCTCGCCTTCCGGCCCGGCAGCGAAGTCTGCCGTGACGTCGTGCATGAGTCGCAGCCTTTCCTTGACGTTGCGCAAGGCAATGCCATGACCGGCCCGATTGTGGCCCCGGAATTCTGGCGGAGGCAGCGAGTTGGTGATCGACACCAGCGCCTGGCCGCGCCGGCAGCGGGTGCGGATGCGCAGCCAGCCGCCGGCCGGTGCCGGCTCCACGCCGTGGCGCACGGCATTTTCGACCAGCGGCTGCAGCATCAGCGGCGGCACGCGGGCGGCCCCGGCCTGGGGGTCGAGGTCCCAGCTCACCTGCAGCCGCTCGCCGAAGCGGATCTGTTCGATGTCGAGGTAGCGCCGTGCCAGTTCGATCTCCTCGGCCAGCGTCACCTTGTGGCCGGACTCGATCAAGGCCACACGAAACAGCTCGGACAGGTCTTCGAGCACGGCTTCGGCCCGCCCTGGGTCGACACGGACCAGCGCAATGGCCGTGTTGAGCGTGTTGAACAGGAAGTGCGGGCGTATGCGCGACTGCAGCTCGGCCAGCCGCGCGGTCGTGACGGCCGGCAACTGGCTGCGCGCCCGCAGCCGCAGCGCATAGAACATGGCCGCAGCCAGGCTGGCGCCGGCGGCCATCGTCGCCGGGCCCGGCACACGCACACCGATGGCCGGCCCGATCAGGCCGAGCTGCCAGCTGCCGAAGGCACCGCAGATGGCGCCCAGGGCCACCGCGGCAGCCCACTGCCAGCCGTCGGCGACGGCCGCCAGCGGCCGCTTGAGCAGGCAGGCCAGCACCAGCCAGGCCAGCGTGCCTGGCAGGCCCACCGCCGAGGCCGATGCAAACGCGAGCAGCCAGTCACCCCAGTCCGACCCCACGAACATCGAACCGACTGCCAGCACCGCGTGGACAAACAGCACGGCACGCAGCACCACACCGACATGGCAGGCGTCAAACGGCGAGACGGCCGGCGCCGCACCCGACCCGGGGGCTGCCGCCTGGCTGACATGGTCGAAGATGGTGGTGGTGCCGAACTGGCTGGCCGGCAGCGAGCTGCGCTCACGCCGAGGTGTCGTGGGGCCGTTGACGGGCAAGCGGTGATCTCCTGGTGCAGCGCCCCAGGTCCGAACGGGTAGGACCTAGAATCCTGGCTTTGGGGCAGCGTAGCGCAGGTTGGCCACGCCAGCATGACGCGCACGCAACCCGCCCGCCGATTCTCCGGGACACCCGCGAGGTCCCGCAAGCCACAGGCGTTGCGCCTGCCCTGTTGATTTCTACCGCCTGTCCGTCGCCCGACATGTCCACCAACCAACTCGACAAGAAATCCGAAGCCTGGTCCGCGCTCTTCTCCGAGCCGATGAGCGATCTGGTCAAGCGCTACACCGCCAGCGTGTTCTTCGACAAGCGGCTCTGGAAGGCCGACATCACCGGCTCGCTGGCCCATGCCGAGATGCTGTCGGCCCAGGGCATCATCGCGGCCGACGACCTGGCTGCGATCCAGCGCGGCATGGCACAGATCACGACCGAGATCGAGTCCGGCCAGTTCGACTGGAAGCTCGACCTCGAGGACGTGCACCTGAACATCGAGGCCCGGCTGACGCAGTTGGTGGGCGACGCCGGCAAGCGGCTGCACACCGGCCGATCGCGCAATGACCAGGTGGCCACCGACGTGCGGCTGTGGCTGCGCGACGAGATCGACCAGATCGGCGTGCTGCTGACCGACCTGCAGAAGGCCCTGGTGGCCGTGGCCGAACAGAACGCCGAGGTGATCCTGCCCGGCTTCACCCACCTGCAGGTGGCCCAGCCGGTGAGCTTCGGGCATCACATGCTGGCCTATGTCGAGATGTTCGCCCGCGATGCCGAACGCCTGGTCGACGTGCGCCGCCGCGTGAACCGCCTGCCGCTGGGCTCGGCGGCCCTGGCGGGCACCAGCTACCCGCTGGACCGCGAGCGCGTGGCCCGCACGCTGGGCATGGAAGGCGTGTGCCAGAACTCGCTCGACGCGGTGAGCGACCGCGACTTCGCGATCGAGTTCACCGCCGCGGCCTCGCTGG
>CBFGPV010000111.1:0-13942 GCA_965650765.1 uncultured Burkholderiales bacterium | reverse complement strand
CCGGTGTTCTTGCGCAGCTCGAGGAACTCCTCCACGTCCAGGTGCCAGCTTTCCAGGTAGGCGCAGACCGCGCCCTTGCGCTTGCCGCCCTGGTTGACCGCCACGGCCGTGTCGTTGACGACCTTCAGGAAAGGCACCACCCCCTGACTCTTGCCGTTGGTGCCCTTGATGTGCGAGCCCAGCGCGCGCACGCGGGTCCAGTCGTTGCCCAGGCCGCCGGCAAACTTGGACAGCAGCGCGTTTTCCTTGATGGCCTCGTAGATGCCGTCCAGGTCGTCCGGCACGGTCGTCAGGTAGCAGCTCGACAGCTGCGAGCGGCGCGTGCCCGCATTGAACAGCGTGGGCGTGCTCGACATGAAGTCGAAGCTGGACAGCACTTCATAGAACTCGATGGCGCGGGCCTCGCGGTCGATCTCGTTCAGCGCCAGGCCCATGGCCACACGCATGAAAAACGCCTGCGGCAGCTCGATGCGCTGTTCATTGACGTGCAGGAAATAGCGGTCGTAGAGCGTCTGCAGGCCCAGGTAGTCGAACTGCAGGTCGCGATCGGCCTTCAGTGCCTCGCCCAGACGGCGCAGGTCGAACTGCAGCAGCTTCTCGTCGAGCAGTTCGGCATCGACGCCGCGCTTGATGAAGGTCGGGAAGTACTCGGCGTACCGCTCGCCCATCTGCTCGTGCACGACCTCCTCGCCGAGGATCTCCTTGCGGATCGTGTGCAGCAGCAGCCGGGCCGTGACACGCGTGTAGCCCGGATCCTTTTCGATCAGGGTGCGCGCGGCCAGGATGGCGGCCTTGAACACTTCGTCGATCGGCACGCCGTCGTACAGGTTGCGCTTGGTCTCGGCGAGGATGGGCTCGGGCTTGACGTCGGCGCCCAGGCCGGCGCAGGCCGATGCGATCAGCGACTGCAGGTGGCCCATGTCCAGCGGCACACGGTGGCCGCGGTCGGTGACCGTCAGCACATGTTCGCCCACCGGGGCCTGCTGCTGCTCGGTCTGGCGCGAACGCTCCTGGGCGCGCCGCTCGCGGTACAGCACGTAGGCCCGGGCCACTTCGTGATGGCCGCTGCGCATCAGCGCCAGCTCGACGTGATCCTGCACGTCCTCGATGTGGAAGGTGCCGCCGCTCGGGCGCGAACGCAGCAGCGCACGCACCACACCTTCGGTCAGCCCGTCCACCGTCTCGCGCACGCTGGCGGATGCGGCACCCTGGGTGCCATGCACCGCCAGGAAGGCCTTCATCAGCGCCACCGCGATCTTGTTGGGCTCGAAGGACACCACCGCACCGTTGCGACGGATGATCTGATAGGCGGCGTAGGCCGAGGCTGCGGCCGTGACCGGTCGGCTCTCTGCGGCGCCCAGGCTGCCTGCTGCCTGCGATTCGGTGCGTGTGGCGATGGTCTGCATGAATTCCCCTTCTGTGTTCGTACTGCGAATGACGCTGTGGATCAGGCTCGTGGCCTGCTGACTGGAGCCGGCGCTGTGCCGCCTCCCGCCTGGATCGGATCTGCCCGCGTGGTGGATGCGTGCAGGTCGCGCTCGCTCAGGAGCGACTGCCTGCCGGGCCACCGCGGCCGGGCTCCACATGGCACCGGCCTTTTTTGCGAGGGCGCGAGGATACCACGGCAAAACACTATATCTAGCGTGCCGCACCTGTTCAAGCGCTATCGCTAGTGTCCTTGCCAAAGGCGATGACGATGCATGCGCAACGGCCTCCGGTATCCGGATGTGTCATGTCCGGCACAGCTGCGCGGCAGGCCGCGCCGTTTCGCGCTGTGCTTGCGGGAAGTCGCACCAGTGCTGGATTTGCAGGCGAAGCCGTCCTGAAACCCGCGTCAATCGGTGCTGTGCGAATTCAGTACGCGAGCGTGCCGCGCCACCTCCGGCGGCAACACGCACGGGTGATGCGCTCAAGTGGCTGCGCGTGAAGAGGGAAAACACCGATCCGGCCAACCGAGCGCAAGCCGCACGGCAGCCCAGTCGAAGGCCGCCCCAGGATCCTGCTTGCGCCCGGGGGCCACATGCTCATGCCCCCGTACGTGCTGGATGGGATACCGCTCGCGCAGCGCCTTCAGCAGATCACACAGCCGGTGGTACTGGACCGGCGCGAACGCGTGCCCCTCCAGGCCCTCCAGCTCGACGCCGATGCTGTAGTCATTGCAGTTGTCGCGCCCTTCGAACGAGGATCTCCCGGCGTGCCAGGCACGCCGGTCGCACGAGACGAACTGCAGCAATTCGCCGTTGCGCAGGATCACGAAATGCGCCGAGACCTCGATGCCCCGGATCTGCTCGAAGTACGGATGGGCGTCCCAGTCGAGGCGATTGGTGAACAGCGACTCGATGTGCGTCCCGCCATGGTGGCCCGGCGGCAGGCTGATCGAATGCACCACCACGAGATCGATGCGCGCATCGGCAGGGCGCTCACCGAAGTTCGGCGACGGCACGGCGCGCGCAGCACCCCACCAGCCGTCGTGTGTCCAGCCCGGCCCGCCGGCCGGCTCAGGCGTCATCGTGCTCGCCGGTGTCCTCGGGCTCGACCGCCACGCCGTGCTCGGCCACCAGCACGCCCAGCCGCGCCATGCGGTAGCGCATCTGGCGCAACGACAGCCCCAGACTTGCGCCCGCGGCCGTGCGATTGAAACGGTGCTTCTCGAGGGCACGCACGAGGATGTCGCGCTCGACTGCATCGAGATAGGCCACGAGGTCGGTGGGCAATGGTGCTGGAGCGTTGCCCGGAGCGGCCGCCTGCGCGCCGGCGCGTGACGATGCGCCGCCCTGCCCTGCACCGCCCGGGATGCGTGCAGCGTCATGCGCGTCGAGGTCCTGGCCAGCCGAGTCACTGAAGGCCAGGTCCGGCAGGCCGAGGTCGGCCCGCTCGATCCAGTCGCCGCCGGACAAGGCGACGGCACGGTGCAACAGGTTCTCGAGCTCACGCACGTTGCCCGGGAAGGGATAGCGCATCAGGTGGTCGAGCGCTTCGGCGCCGAGCTTGGGTGGAGGCCACACGCCGGCGTCCTGGGCAATACGTTCGAGCACACGCTCGCAGATCAGCGGCAGGTCTTCGGCCCGTTCGCGCAGGGCCGGCACGCGGATCTGGATCACGTTCAGACGGTAGTACAGGTCCTGCCGGAACCGCCCGCCCTGCACCTCGGCGGCCAGGTCCTTGTGGGTGGCGCTGACGATGCGCACGTCCACCGGCGTTTCGCTGACCGCACCCACCGGCCGCACGGCGCGCTCCTGGATCACGCGCAGCAGCTTGGACTGCATCGACAACGGCAGGTCGCCGATCTCGTCGAGGAACAGCGTGCCGCCCCGCGCCGCCTGGAAGAAGCCTTCACGGTCTTCATTGGCGCCGGTGAAGGCTCCCTTGCGGTAGCCGAAGAATTCGGCTTCAAGCAGTTGCTCGGGGATGGCCCCGCAGTTGACGGCAATGAAAGGCTGGGCACGACGCGCACTGCTTTCATGGATGGAGCGTGCAACCAGCTCCTTGCCGGTGCCGGACTCGCCCTGCACCAGCACGGGCGCCATGCTGCGCGCCACCTTTTCGATCAGCTCGCGCACCTGCTGCAGCGCGGTCGAACGCCCCGCCATGCGATCGAGGGAGCCGGCTGCACCGGTGACCATCACCGCCGGGGCGGCCGCGCGCACGCTGCCCCGGGTGGCGGCCGGGCTGCTGGGAGCCACCGCTCCCACGGGTGCGGGTGCTGCCGGCGGCGCGGCAGCGGCCGGCCGGCCCAGCGCCGACGCAATGACCGCACGGAACTGCTTCAGGTCGACGGGCTTCGTGAGGTAGTCGTAGGCGCCGGCCTTCAGGGCCTCGACCGCGTTTTCGGGTGAGCCGAAGGCGGTGATCATGATGGTCTTCTCGCGCCGGCCGGCCTGCTCGAGGCGGCGCAGCAGGTCCAGGCCGTTGCCATCGGGCAGGCGCATGTCGGTGATGACCGCGCTGTAGGTGCGATCACGCAGACGCGCCCAGGCGTCCTCGACGGTGCCCGCGGTCTCGACGTCGTATCCCTCGCGCAGCAGCGTGAGCTCATACAAGGTACGCAGATCGGGCTCGTCGTCGACGACAAGCAGGCTGTAGTGGGATGCGGAAGTCATCGGGCCAGGTTCAGGCTTGCTTCGGGGGTCTCGAGCGGCTCGCGGTGCATCATCACGAAGAACTCGTTGCGCGCCGCGTGGGCCTCCCCGCGCAGGCGATAGTCGATCGTTGCGCCATAGCGCTCGCACAGTTCCTTGCAAATATACAAGCCCAGGCCCGTGCCCCGGCTGCGCGTCGAGAAGAATGGTTCGAAGAGGTAACGCTCGACTTCGGGCGGGATGGGTGCGCCGTCACTGGCCACGCTGAGCAGCACGAGCGCGTCGCCATCGGCGACCAGGCGCAGCTCCACGCTGCCCGGCTGGCCCGAGGCGTGTCGATAGGCGTTGTCGAGCAGGTTGACGAGCACACGACGCAGGTGCTCGGCATCAAAACGCACGCCCAGCGGCTGGCTGGGCAGATCCACCCGCAGCGGACTGCGCTCGTCCAGCGGCAGCCGCGCGGTGCGGGCCCACTCGCTGCAGCTTGCGCCCACCAGGGCTGTCACGTCGATCAGTTCGGCATGGATGGGCGGGCCGCCAGGGGCCACCTCCATCACGTCGTCCACGATGCGCTTGAGCCGCTCGACGTTGTCGGACACCATCTGCGTGAGCCGCTGCTGCGTGGCGGACTGCGCATCTTCGGCCATCAGCGCATTGGCCTGCGAGATGGCCGCCAGCGGGTTGCGGATCTCGTGGGCAATGCCCGCCGAGATGCGACCCATCGCCGCCAGCTTCTCCTGGCGGATGCGGGCCTGCACGTCACGCAGGTCTTCGAGGAACAGCACGCACAGGTCTTCGGCGTGCTGGGTGTCGCGTCGCCGCGTGAAACGCATGCGCACGCGCAGCGCCCGGGGTTCGCCGCCGGCAAACGGCAGCACGATCTCCTTGCCGGCCGTGGGCCATTCGCCACGCTCGAACGCCTGACCGACAGCCGCGGCCAACGGCGCCCAGGCCGGATGGATCTGCAGATACCGCAGCGGAACGACCGTGCCATCGTCATCGGCCAGCAGGCGCCGGGCCGCCGGGTTGAAGGCACGCACCCGCTGGCGCCGATCGACCACCAGCACGCCTTCCTGGAGTTCCTCGATCACGAGCCGGTTGAGCTGAGCCTGCTGGCGCGCGAGTTCGAGGCCGCCCTGCGCCGCGACCTCCTGGCGCGCGAGCCGCCCGGCCATTTCGCCGGCGAGGAAGGCCACGACAAAGTACCCGCTGCCGATCAGTCCCGCCTGCGTCATCAGGCTGCCGAGGTCGCCGCCCTGCGTGGCGCCGAACCAGGCGCTGCCCAGCAGCAGCAGCGCGACCAGCGCTGCCACGCCCAATGCCGCGACACGGCGGGTCAGCACGCCGGCCATCAGCACCGGCACCGCCATCAACGGGGCATAGCTCAGCCCCGTGCTTGGCGCCAGCAGATGCAGCGCACCGAACATCGCCACGTCGATCGCAATGGTCATCAGCCAGTCGCGGCGGCGCAGCCGCACGGTCGGGACAGCCGACTCTGCCGGCCGGGCCCAACGTGCACGACCCCAGACCAGCGCCGTGAGCACGGCATAGATCACGCAGCCAGCCAGAGCCGGCAGCACACCGGGGTTGCCGAGCACATAGGCCGTCAGATGCGCCCCCATCAGCACGATGCCGACCGCCAGGCGCGCCCCGAGGAAGGCGCGGTAGATGCGCTCGAAGGACGCCTGAGGCGAGCCGAGCAGCTTGCGCGCCTGGCGCGTCAGGAAGCGCGAGTCGTTCGACGTGGGCTGGCCCCAGTTTGCGTAGCCGGATTCTTCGGTCTCGTCGTCGACCTGGGTGTCCTGCGCCACGCCCAGAGCGGCAAACCATGACTCCGGGGACGCCGCTTCCGGAGTCGAAGGGGGTGCTGCGGACGCACCGGTGCGTCGGTCCGACGCGCGGCGCCCGCCACGGCGATCACCGCCCTTGCGTCGTTCGACCCGTGCGTCTGCCATGCTGCCCGACCCTTCAGCGAGGGCCCGCGGCGCGGTGCGCCTCGCTGCAGTAGGGACGCTCCTGGGAGTCGAACAGCGCCTCGGGTGCGGGCAGGTGCATGCCGCAATGGGCACACGCCAGCATCTGCTGGGGCACGCGGGCCTTGCCCGAGGGCGGCTGCGGCCGGGTGGGCCGCGCCTGTGGCCCGCGTCCTCGGCGGATGAACCACACCACCAGCACCACGACCAGCACCAGCACCAGATATTTCGCCATGGATGTGAGGAGTCAGGAAAGAACGGGGGTGGGTGTCGGTGTCATGCACCCACCCGCTGCAGCACGACCTCGAGCACGAAGCGTGAGCCCACATAGGCCAGCAGCAGCAAGGTGGCGCCGGTGTAGATCCAGCGGGTGGCCATGCGGCCGCGCCAGCCGAAGCTGCGGCGCCCCGCCAGCAGCCCGGCAAAGACGATCCAGGCCAGCACCGAGAAGATGGTCTTGTGGTCCCAGCGCCAGGGCGTGGCGAACCACCAGCCCAGCACCAGCGCCGCGGTCAGCACCACAAAGCCGGCCGCCACGAAGCGGAAGGTGAGCTTTTCCAGGCGCAGCAGCGGCAACCCCAGCGGCGTGGGCGCCACACGGCCGCGCTGGCTGCGCATCTGGCGTTCGGCATTGGACAGCAGCGCGGCATGCAGCACGGCGGCGCCGAACAGGCCGTACGACGCAATACCCAGGATCCAGTGCAGCGGCATCCAGGCCGACGGCAGCTGGGTCCGCACCTCACCGGGGAAGACCAGCGCCAGCCCCACCGCACTGATGCCCAGCAGGGCCAGCGTGCGCCTCACGCCGGGCAGGGGCACGAAGCGGCTCTCGACGGCATAGACGGCCAGCACGAGCCACAGGGTCATCGACAGGGCCGGCGCAAAACCGAAGCGGGCCCCCTGGCCGGTGGTGCCGACGCCCGAGGTTTCCACCGCGATCGCCAGTCCATGCGCCAGCCAGCCGACCAGCAGGGCCCAGTGCAGCGCGTGCGCCGCGCGCTCGTTGCGCACGAGCGCCGCCGCATACGCCGCCAGCGCCGCCAGGCTGGCCGCGACGATCAGGACAGGTTGTGCCATCACCGAGGCCATCATGGCCTTGCAGACCCGGAAGATAGAATCATCCGCACAGTGTACTTTCGCAAGGCCGCCGCTTCCCCGGCGCTCCCCATTCATGGCCTCCACTCTCTCCGATCGCCTGTCGCGCCTGGTCAAACAGATGCGCGGCCAGGCCCGCATCACCGAAAGCAACGTCCAGGACATGCTGCGCGAGGTGCGCATGGCCCTGCTCGAAGCCGACGTGGCCCTGCCCGTGGTGCGCGACTTCATCACACGGGTCAAGGACAAGGCGCTGGGCCAGGAGGTCGTGGGTTCGCTCTCGCCCGGCCAGGCACTGGTGGGCCTGGTCCACAAGGAACTCACCGCCACGATGGGTGCGGGGGTGAGCGACATCAACCTTGCGGCGCAGCCGCCGGCCGTGATCCTGATGGCCGGCCTGCAGGGCGCCGGCAAGACCACCACCACGGCCAAGCTGGCCAAGCACCTGATCGAAAAGCGCAAGAAGAAGGTGCTGACCGTCTCGGCCGACGTCTATCGACCGGCGGCCATCGAGCAGCTCAAGACCGTCACGCGCGCTGCCGGGGCCGAGTGGTTCCCGTCCCAGCCGTCGGACAAGCCGGTGGACATCGCCCGCGCCGCGATCGACCATGCACGCCGCCACTACTTTGATGTGCTGCTGGTGGACACCGCAGGCCGTCTGGCCATCGATGAAGCGCTGATGGCCGAGATCCGCGAGCTGCATGCCGTGCTGAACCCGGTCGAGACGCTGTTTGTCGTGGACGCCATGCAGGGTCAGGACGCCATCAACACGGCCAAGGCCTTCAAGGAAGCCCTGCCGCTCACCGGGGTGGTGCTGACCAAGCTGGACGGCGATTCCCGCGGTGGTGCCGCGCTGTCCGTGCGGCAGGTCACCGGCGCGCCGATCAAGTTTGCAGGGGTGTCCGAGAAGATCGACGGCCTGGAGGTCTTCGACGCCGAACGCCACGCCGGGCGGGTGCTCGGCATGGGCGACATCGTGGCCCTGGTCGAGGAAGTGCAGAAGGGCGTGGACCTGCAGGCAGCGCAGAAGCTCGCCGACAAGGTCAAGTCTGGCGAGGGCTTCGACCTCAACGACTTTCTGGGCCAGATCTCCCAGATGAAAAAGATGGGCGGGCTGGCCGGACTGATGGACAAGCTGCCCAGCCAGATCGCCGCCAAGGCCGGCCAGGCCGACATGGACCGCGCCGAACGTGAGGTGCGTCGCATGGAAGGCATCATCAATTCGATGACCGCCCTGGAGCGCCGCAAGCCGGAGCTGATCAAGGCCAGCCGCAAGCGCCGCATTGCCGCCGGCGCAGGCGTCCAGGTGCAGGAGGTCAATCGCCTGCTCAATCAGTTCGAGCAGATGCAGGGCATGATGAAAAAGATGAAGGGCGGCGGCCTGATGAAGATGATGAAGCGCATGGGTGGCATGAAGGGCCTGCCCGGCATGGGTCGCTGATTGCGGGCCGCACTGCGCAACGCAGGTTGACCCGTCGCAAGGCGCAGGGTAAGGTTTGTAGTTGTCCTTCACTTACCTGCGACACACCGCCCATGGAAGAACTCTGGCCACTGCTGGCTGTTGCTGCAATTGCACTTGTCGGTGTCGGCTGGTTCCTGCGCCGCAAGCCGCCGGTGGTCCCCGCCCGCTCGGGCAAGCGTGGCGCGGAGGGGCTGGACACCCTGATGGCCTGGCACCCGCAATCCACACGCATCATGACGGCGCACGAGCGCCAGGCCTTTCGCCTGCTGCGCAGCGCCCTGCCTGATCACGTGATCCTGGCGCAGGTGCCGCTGGCCCGGTTCATCAAGGTGCCCACTCGCCACTCGTACGCCGAGTGGCTGCGCCGAGTGGGCCAGCTGTGCGCCGATCTGGTCGTGTGTGACGCCGACTCCCAGGTGCTGGGCATCGTCGAGGTGCGTGCACCCAAGGGCCAGGAAAGCGAAAAGTCGCAACGCCGGCATGCGCGCATGGACCGCGTGCTGCAGACCGCAGGCATCCCGCTGCAGATCTGGACCGAAGGTGAACTGCCATCCCCGATGGCAGTGCGCGAGTCGTTCGCCCCTGTCGCGGGCCTATCGACTGCCGCCGGCGCCGGCCGCCAGACCCCCGAAGGCCGCGCCGCCGACATGCCGGCGCGCCCGGGTGCAGCGCCTGGCCAGGCGTTTGAACCCACCGAGGCCGACGAGGACTGGCCGCAGGAACAGGATCCTCCGCCCTCGACCTGGTTCGACGACCTCGACTCCGGGCAGGTCCCGCTCGATCCGTCTCGCTCTACGACAGCAGCGCCTGGGCGAACTCGCGAGCGTTGAAGGTCTGCAGGTCTTCCAGCTTTTCGCCCACGCCGATGAAATAGACCGGCACCGGGCGTTCGCGCGCGATCGCTGCCAGCACCCCGCCCTTGGCCGTGCCGTCGAGCTTGGTGACGATGAGCCCGGTGAGCTGCAGCGCGTCGTCGAAGGCCTTCACCTGTGACAGGGCGTTCTGCCCGGTGTTGCCGTCCACGACCAGCAGCACCTCGTGCGGTGCATCGGGCTGGGCCTTGCTGATCACCCGCTTGATCTTGCGCAGCTCTTCCATCAGATGGAGCTGCGTGGGCAGCCGCCCGGCGGTGTCGGCAATCACGACATCGCAGCCGCGCGCCGCGCCGGCGGTGACGGCATCGAAGGTCACTGCGGCCGGGTCGCCTCCCTCCTGGCTCACGATCTCGACGCGGTTGCGGTCAGCCCAGACCGTCAGTTGCTCACGGGCAGCCGCACGGAAGGTATCGGCCGCGGCCAGCAGCACCTTCTGATCGGCATCGGCCAGGTGGCGTGTGAGCTTGCCGATGCTGGTGGTCTTGCCCGCCCCGTTCACGCCCACGACCATCATCACCGTCGGTTGATGCCGGCCGATGGCCAGCGGCCGCTCCAGCGGCTTGAGCAGCTCGGTCAGGGCATCGGCCAGCAGGCCCTTCACCGAGGCCGGGTCGGTGGCCTTGCTTTCCTTGACCCGCCGGCGCAGGTCGTCGAGCAACTGTTCGGTGGCCTTGACCCCGGTATCGGCCATCAGCAGGGCCGCCTCCAGCTCTTCGTACAAGGCCTCGTCGATCTGGGTGCCGGTGAAGACCTGCGCGATGCTGCTGCCGGTCTTGCGAAGCCCCTGCTTCAGGCGGTCCAGCCATGAGCGCCGCTCCGGGGGGGCAGCTTCGGGCTGTGGGGGTGCGACAGCCGGGTCGGAGCGCAAGGCTTCGCTCACGGCAGGGGCCGCGGCGGGCCTTGAGGCCGGTGCCACGCCCGCGGTCGGCACCGGCGGTGGAGCGGCCACCACCGGCGCCGTCGCGGGCGTACGCGCGGGGACGGATGCAGTGGCTGGCGGCTCGGCGGGCGCCGACGGAATGACTGCGGCGGGTGCCTCGACAGCTGCTGGCTCGGGCGCTGGCACAGGCGCCGGGGGGGCGGGCTTTTTCTTGAAGAAACTGAACATGGAGGATCCGTTGCAAGCTGCGATTCTAGAATCCGGGCCGTGCGACCTCCCAAAGCCCCCTCTTCGACCGCTTCAGCGCCTCGCCGTGCCCCCCACGAGGTGCGCATCATCGGTGGCCAATGGAAGCGCACGCGCCTGCCCGTGGCCGATCGCGAAGGCCTGCGCCCCACGCTCGACCGGGTGCGAGAAACCCTGTTCAACTGGCTGGGCCAGGACCTCACCGGCTGGCGCTGCCTGGATGCCTTTGCCGGCACGGGAGCGCTCGGGTTCGAAGCCGCCTCGCGCGGCGCACAGGACGTGGTGCTGCTCGAGCGGGACCCGGCGCTGGTGCGCCAGCTTCAGGCCACGGCTGAGCGTCTGTCGGCTTCGATGGTGCACGTCGAGCGGGCCGATGCGCTCGTGTGGATGGATCGGGCCGCGGCCCGGTCGGTGCCGCCCTTCGACCTGGTGTTTCTCGACCCACCCTTCGACGCCGACCTGTTCGACGCCGCCGTGCGGCGGGCCGCCTGCCTCGTGGGCGAAGGGGGTCTGGTGTATGTCGAATCGGATCGGCTGCTGGACACCGCGTCGCTGCAGGCACTGGGCCTGGAGCCCTTGCGCGAGGCCCGCGCCGGGGCGGTGCACTTCCGGCTGCTGCAACGCCGCTAAACTGCCCCCATTGCCATCCCGCACTGCACCATGACTCCGACCCGCAGCATCGTTGCCGTCTACCCCGGCACATTCGACCCGATGACCCTGGGGCACGAAGACCTGATGCGCCGTGCCTGCGCGCTGTTCGACCGCCTGATCGTGGCCGTGGCCGCCGGGCATCACAAGCGCACGATGTTCTCGCTCGATGAGCGCCTGGAGATCGCCCGCGAAGAGGCCCGCCCGTATCCCAACGTCGAGGTCATGCCGTTTCGCGGCCTGCTGCGCGACTTTGTCGTGGCACACGGCGGCCGGGTGGTCGTGCGCGGGCTGCGGGCCGTCAGCGATTTCGAATACGAATTCCAGATGGCCGGCATGAACCGCCAGCTCATGCCTGAGGTGGAAACCGTGTTCCTCACGCCTTCTGACCAGTATCAGTTCGTCTCCGGCACCTTCGTGCGCGAGATTGCCATGCTCGGCGGTGATGTTTCCAAGTTCGTGGCACCCTCGGTCCTGGCGCGGCTGCAGGATCGCGTGCGGCAGGAGTCCTGAAGCCTGCCCCCCTTGCCCCCGCCCGTCCACTGCCCTGACGCGCCGAACCGGAAGTTCCCATGGCCCTGCTCATCACCGACGAATGCATCAATTGCGACGTCTGCGAACCCGAATGCCCCAACCAGGCCATCTCGCTGGGCGTCGAGATCTATGAAATCGACCCCCACAAGTGCACCGAGTGTGTGGGCCACTTCGATGAGCCGCAATGCGTGCAGGTCTGCCCGGTCAGCTGCATCCCGATCAATCCGGCCTTCCGCGAAAGCCGCGAGGAGCTGATGGCGAAGTACCAGCGCCTGCAGGCCGGCCAGGGGCAGGCCACCCAGCCCGCCACACCCGCTGCCGCACCATCGGGCGAGACCGGCTCAGGCCGCTGAGCCCGCCGGCGGGGCCGGTGCGTCGGTTCGTGGCGCCGGCGGCTTTGCGTGCACCTTGCGCATTGCCGACGTCATGTCACCGCGCAGCAGGGCCTCCAGGGCCGGCAGCGAACGCTCGATACCGGCGTGCAGCAACCCCAGTTCGGCGGCCGGCGGCTTGCGCAGCACATAACCAGCCACCTCGGTGCGCACGCCCGGATGCCCGATGCCCAGCCGCAGGCGCCAGAAGTCCGGACTGCCCAGCTGGGCAGCGATGTCCTTCAGGCCGTTGTGTCCGGCATGCCCCCCGCCCTGCTTCATCTTGATCTGCCCCGGCGGCAGGTCGAGTTCGTCATGGACGACCAGGATCTCCGACGGTTCGATCTTGAAGAACCGGGCCAGTGGCGCCACCGACTTCCCCGAGAGGTTCATGTAGGTCTGGGGCTGAAGCAGCCACACCGGCGTGTCGACCCCGGGCACGGGCCGGTTCACGCGGGCCACGAGCCCGTGATACGCGCGATCAGGGACCAGGCTCGCCCCGAGCTGGCGCGCCACGGCGTCGATCCACCAGAACCCGGCGTTGTGGCGGGTCGCTTCATATTCCGTGCCCGGGTTGCCCAGGCCGACAAGGAGACGAATCATGGTGCGGAATTATCGGGGCATGCGGGGTGTGCGGCCCGTCCACGCGGCGCAGACCGCTGGCGGCCGGCTCGGGTCGCCGGGGCACGCAGGTGGGATGCACAAACAGCAAGGCCCCGCATTGCGGGGCCTTGCAGAACCGCGTCACGCCAACCCGGAAGGTCAGCGTCGCGCGAGGTTCACTTCTTGCCTTTGCCCTTGGCCGGGGCAGGTGCCGGAGCAGCCACCGGTGCAATGACTTCTTCGACCGGCTCGACCACGGTTGCCACGACCGGGTTCGGCTTGCCGTGGGTCACAACCTTCACGCCGGCCGGCAGCGTCAGGTCATTGACGTGCAGCGACTGGCCCTTGGTCAGGTTGCCCAGGTCGACTTCGAGGAACTCGGGCAGGGCTGCGGCCAGGCATTCGATGCGCAGCTCGTTGACCACATGGCTCACCAGGCACTTGTCCAGCTTGACGGCCGGGGAGTTTTCTTCGTTCTTGAAGTGCAGCGGCACGCGCTTCACGATGCGGGTGGTGCTGTCCACGCGCTGGAAGTCGATGTGCAGGACCTGCTGCTTGTACGGGTGCATCTGGTAGTCACGCAGGATGACCTTTTCGCTCTTGCCGGCGACTTCCATGTCGAGCAGCGACGAGTGGAAGGCTTCCTTCTTGAGCGCGTGGAACAGCGCGTTGTGATCCAGTTCGATCATCTTGGGCTCACCGGCCCCGTAGACGATGCCAGGCACCTTGTCGGCGCGGCGCAGGCGGCGGCTCGCTCCGGTCCCCTGCAACGTACGCTCGAATGCGACGAATTTCATTCATCTCTCCATCTAGATTGGCGTCCGCGACCAGACGCAACATGGGCCCGGACGGGCCCGCAAGGGGCAGCGCTGAAGCACTGCCGGATCCGGATCAGAAGTTGTTGTTCTGCTCCGAGAACAGGGACGTCACCGACTCACCGTCAGAGATGCGGCGAATGGTTTCTGCAAACAGGAAAGCCACCGACAGCTGGCGGATCTTCTTGATCGGCTGAGCCTCGCTGGACAGCGGAATCGTGTTGGTGATCACGACTTCGTCGAGTTCGGAATTGCGGATGCGCTCAAGCGCCGGGCCCGAGAACACCGGATGCGTGCAATACGCATACACCGACTTCGCACCGCGCTCCTTCAGGACTTCGGCCGCCTTCACCAGCGTGCC
>CBFGPV010000110.1:0-14165 GCA_965650765.1 uncultured Burkholderiales bacterium | reverse complement strand
CGCCCTCTCCCCCGGTCCCGGGGGCGAGGGGGTCAAAGGCGGCCCTCACGGTCAGTGCCGTCTGCTCATCGCGGAACGGATTTCCCCCTCTCCCGCCTGCGGGAGAGGGATGGGGAGAGGGCGCGGCGTATCACACTGCGCAGCCGCCTCCACGCCCGCTCAGCCCTGCCGCTTCGCAAGCATCGCGCGAGACACCCGTGAATTCGGCGCGCGCTCGAGCTGCTGGCTGATCCAGGCCGCGCAGTCCACCAGTTGCTCCAGGTCGATCCCGGTCTGGGCGCCCAGACCATGCAGCAGGTAGACCACGTCTTCGGTTGCGACGTTGCCGGTCGCCCCCTTGGCATAGGGGCAACCGCCCAGCCCGGCGATCGAGCTGTCGAAGCTGCGCAGGCCAAACTGGTAGGACGCCAGCACATTGGCCACACCCATGCCGTAGGTGTCGTGGTAGTGGCCCGCCAGGCGCGCCACCGGCACGCGGGCAGCCACTGCCTCGAGCATGCGCAGCACCGTGCCCGGTGTGCCCACGCCGATCGTGTCACCGAGCGACACCTCGTAGCTGCCCAGCTCGTCCAGGCGTTGTGCAACGTCGGCCACGCGGGCCGGGTCCACGGCACCTTCGTAGGGGCAACCCACCACACACGAGATGTAGCCGCGCACCCGCACACCCTGCGCCTTGGCCGCTGCAAACACCGGCTCGAAGCGGCTGAGCGACTCGGCGATGCTGCAGTTGATGTTCTTCTGCGAAAACGCCTCGGACGCGGCCGCAAACACCGCCACCTCACGTGCACCGGCCGCCACGGCTGCCTCGAAGCCCTTCATGTTGGGCGTGAGCACCGGGTAGTTCACGCCGGGGTGGCGCTGCGCCGACGGCAGCCCGGCCATGATCTCGGCATGGTCGGCCATCTGCGGCACCCACTTGGGCGACACGAACGAGGTCGCCTCGATGTCGCGCAGGCCGGCCGCGGCGAGCCGCTCGATGAGTTCAAGCTTGGTGGCCGTGGTGACCACCTGCTTTTCATTCTGCAGCCCGTCGCGCGGGCCGACCTCGACGATACGTACCGATTCGCTCATGACACCACCTCGAAGTCCACCAGTTCCACACCATCGGCCACCTGGTCACCCGGGGCATAGCGGAAGGCCTTGACCGTGCCGCGGGCCGGCGCAGTCAGCGTGTGTTCCATCTTCATTGCTTCCATCACGAGCAGCGGCGTGCCCTTGTCCACCGTGGCCCCGACCGTGCCGAGCAGGGCGATGACCTTGCCCGGCATCGGGGCACGCAGGCCGCCTTCGGCCTCGGCGCCTTCACCGCCCGTGTGCAGCGTGTCGATGCGCACCAGCGGCCACGCGCGACCGTCGAGGAACACATGCCGGCGCTCGGCCGTGATGACCACGGCAGCCGTCAGCCGGCGTTCACCCAGCTGAGCATGCAGCTGGCCGTTGCGGCCGAGTTCACCGCGCACGAACACGCGGCTGGTGCCCAGCGAGAGCTCCCAGCCGCCCGCCACATGCGCAATGCTCACGTCCTGCTGCTGCTCGCCGTGCCGCAGGCCCACGGTACGTTGCGACGCCCCGTTGAGGCGCCAGCCATCGAGTGCACGCCAGGGCGAGTCCCGGTCGACAGCCCGGCTGTGTTGCGCCGCCTGCGCCTCGTGCAGCAGCTCGGCCAGCACCGCCAGCAGCCAGGCCTCCTCGGGCACGGTTGCAGCCGGCGGGAACAGGGTGGCCTGCTCGCGCTCGATCAGGCCGGTGTCCAGGTCAGCCTGCGCAAACGACGGGCAGGTCACCAGCCGCGTGAGGAACTCGACGTTGTTGGACACACCGACCACGCGGTACTGCGCCAGCGCCTTGCGCATGCGGGCCAGCGCCTGGTCGCGGTCGTGATCCCAGACGATCAGCTTGGCGATCATCGGGTCGTAGTGCGGCGTGATCTCGTCGCCCTGTTCGACACCAGTGTCCACCCGCACATGGTCGGACTCGACCGGCGGCGCCAGGTGCACCAGGCGCCCGGTGGACGGCAGGAAGCCCTTGTCGGGATCTTCGGCATAGATGCGCGCCTCGATCGCATGGCCGTCGATGGCCAACTGGTCCTGTCGCAGCGGCAGCGGCTCGCCGCTGGCCACGCGCAACTGCCACTCCACCAGGTCCAGCCCGGTGATCATCTCGGTGACCGGGTGCTCGACCTGCAGCCGGGTGTTCATCTCCATGAAGTAGAACGAGCCGTCCTGGTTGGCGATGAACTCGACCGTCCCCGCCCCGACGTAGCCGACGGCCTTGGCCGCGTCCACCGCGGCCTGGCCCATTGCGGCACGTCGCTCGCGGGTCATGCCGGGGGCCGGAGCCTCTTCCAGCACCTTCTGGTGGCGCCGCTGCACCGAGCAGTCACGCTCGAACAGGTAGACGCAGTTGCCGTGCGTGTCGCCGAACACCTGGATCTCGATGTGCCGCGGCTTGAGCACGTACTTCTCGACCAGCACATGGTCGTCGCCGAAGGCGTTGATGGCTTCGCGCTTGCACGACACAAGCGCGGCCTCGAAGTCGCCCGCCGCATCGACACGGCGCATGCCCTTGCCGCCACCACCCGCGCTGGCCTTGATCAGCACTGGATAGCCGATACGCCCGGCCTGCTCGGCCAGGAAGGCCGGGTCCTGGTTGTCGCCGTGGTAGCCCGGGGTGAGCGGCACACCGGCCTTTTCCATCAGCGCCTTGGCAGCCGACTTGGAGCCCATCGCGCGGATGGCCGAGGCCGGCGGGCCGATGAACACGATGCCTTCACGCTCGCAGGCTTCGGCAAAGTCCTCGTTCTCGGACAGGAAACCGTAGCCGGGGTGGATCGCCTGGGCACCCGTCGAGCGGGCCGCGGCCAGGATGCGGTCGGCCACCAGGTAAGACTCGCGCGCGGCCGCCGGGCCGATCAGCACGGCCTCGTCGGCCAGGCGCACATGGCGTGCGCCGGCATCGGCCTCGGAATACACCGCCACCGTGGCAATGCCCAGGCGGCGTGCGGTCTTGATGACACGGCAGGCGATTTCGCCGCGGTTGGCGATCAGGATCTTGTTGAACATGACTCGATTCTTTCTTCGACGTTCGGCTTTTCGCTCACTACGGGACGTTGCCTGGCACCGCCCTGCGGATCACCGCACGCGGCGTCCATCACTCAGCCCCGGGTCCAGCCGGGTGCCCGCTTCTCGAGGAAGGCGCTCAGTCCCTCCCGGGCTTCGGGCGTGGCGCGCAGTTCGGCAATGCGCCGGGCGGTGTCCTCGACCACATCGTCGCTCACCGGCCGGTTGGCCACGGCGCGGATCAGGTCGGTGGCCGCCGCCTGCGACAGCGGGCCACCGGCCAGCAGGGCCTCGACGATCTTGGCGACGGCCTCATCGAGCCCCTCCGGCGCCACGACCTCGTGCGCCAGACCGAGTTCACGCGCGCGTTCGGCGCCGATGCGCTCGGCCGTCTGGAAGTAACGATAGGCCTGCCGCTCGCCAATGGCCCGGATCACGTAGGGGCTGATCGCCGACGGAATCAGCCCGAACTTCACCTCCGACGTCGCAAATGAAGCCGCGGTGGACGCCACGCAGATGTCGCAGGCCGAGGCCAGGCCCATGCCGCCGCCCAGCGCCGCGCCGTGCACCCGGGCCACGGTGGGTGTGGCGCAGGTCGAGATCGTGCGGAACAGTTGCGCGAGCTTGCGGGCGTCGGCCAGGTTGGACTCGACCGAGGCCTCGCCCTGGCGCTTCATCCAGTTCAGGTCGGCACCGGCCGAAAAGCTCTTGCCACGCCCGGCCAGCACGATGGCGCGCACACCAGCCTCGGCATCGAGGGCGGTGAAGGTGTCGGTCAGCTCGGTGATCAGGGTTTCGTCGAAGGCGTTGTGCACTTCGGGGCGGTTCATCCACACCCACGCGGTGGGGCCTTGGCGCTCGATGCTCAGGGTCTGCAGGGTCATGGCCGGCCTCACATGCGGAAGACGCCAAATCGCGTCGGTGCGATCGGGGCGTTGAGCGAGGCCGACAGCGACAGCCCCAGGATGCGGCGGGTCTGCGCCGGGTCCATCACGCCGTCGTCCCACAGGCGGGCGGTGGCGTAGTAGGGATGGCCCTGAACCTCGTACTGCTCTCGGATCGGCGCCTTGAAGGCTGCCTCGTCCTCGGCCGACCAGTTGCCCCCCTTGGCCTCGATGCCGTCACGCTTGACCGTGGCCAGCACACCGGCTGCCTGCTCGCCGCCCATCACCGAAATGCGTGCATTCGGCCACATCCACAGGAACCGGGGCGAATAGGCACGCCCGCACATGCCGTAGTTGCCGGCGCCGAAACTGCCGCCGATCAGCACGGTGAGCTTGGGCACCTGGGCGGTTGCCACGGCGGTCACCATCTTGGCGCCGTCCTTGGCGATGCCGCCGTTCTCGTATTTGCGTCCGACCATGAAGCCGGTGATGTTCTGCAGGAAAACGAGCGGAATGCCGCGCTGCGCGCACAGCTCGATGAAGTGGGCGCCCTTCTGGGCCGACTCGGCAAACAGGATGCCGTTGTTGGCCACGATGCCCACCGGCATGCCGTACAGGTGCGCAAAGCCGGTGACCAGGGTGCTGCCGTAGCGGGCCTTGAACTCGTCGAAGCGCGAGCCGTCGACCACACGCGCGATGATCTCGCGCACGTCGTAGGGCTTGCGGGTGTCGCTGGGGATGATGCCGTAGATCTCGGCCGGGTCGTACAGCGGCTCCTCGCTGGGCTGCAGCACCACCTGCTGGGGCCGCTGGCGGTTCAGGTTGGAGACGATGCTGCGCGCGATGAACAGCGCATGGCTGTCGTTTTCGGCCAGGTGATCGGCCACGCCGGACACCCGGGTGTGCACGTCGCCGCCGCCCAGGTCCTCGGCGCTGACCACCTCACCGGTGGCCGCCTTCACCAGCGGCGGCCCGCCGAGGAAGATGGTGCCCTGGTTGCGCACGATGATGGTCTCGTCGCTCATTGCCGGCACATAGGCGCCACCGGCCGTGCACGAGCCCATCACCACCGCGATCTGCGGGATGCCCTTGGCGCTCATGTTGGCCTGGTTGTAGAAGATGCGCCCGAAGTGGTCGCGGTCCGGGAAGACCTCGTCCTGGCGCGGCAGGTAGGCGCCGCCGGAGTCGACCAGGTAGATGCAGGGCAGGTGATTGGCCTCGGCGATCTCCTGGGCGCGCAGGTGCTTCTTGACCGTCATCGGGTAGTAGGTCCCACCCTTCACCGTGGCATCGTTGGCCACGATCATGCACTCCTGCCCCTGCACGCGCCCGATGCCGGTGATGACCCCGGCCGACGGGGCCTCGTTGTCATACATGCCGTAGGCGGCAAGTTGCCCGACCTCCAGGAAGGGCGAGCCCGGATCGAGCAGGTGGTTGACCCGGTCGCGGGGCAGCAGCTTGCCGCGCGCGGTGTGGCGGGCGCGGGCCACCTCGCCCCCGCCCTGGGCCACCTCGGCGGCCTTGGCGCGCAGGTCTTCGACCTGGGCACGCATCAGCTCGGCATTGGCCCGGAATTCCTCCGAGCGCGGATTGATTTGCGATTTGAGTGCTTGCATGGCGGATGTGGGGTTGGGAGCGATCCCATCGGTCACGGTTGAGCCCCGACCATTGTGCGCCGGGCCCCTGGGCGGGCTCCAGGGGTTCAACCCCGGGGCACCACCCGACTCTCGACTGGCAGCTTAGCCCCGCCCACGTCGCAAGGCGAGCCATCCAGGTTGCAATAACTGCCACAGTTGCGCAAACTCCTGGCCGTGAAACCCACCGCCGTCACGCCGATCGCCTTTGTGCATGCCATCCTGCGCGCCTACGAGCGCCATGGCAAGGATCCCGCGCAGGCGCTGGCGCAGGCACAAATCACGCCAGCGATGCTGCAGCGTGAAGACACACGCATCACCGCCGTGCAGATGGAGCAGATCAGCGCGGCCGCGATGCAGGAACTCGACGACGAAGCCCTGGGCTGGTTCTCCCGCCGCCTGCCCTGGGGCAGCTACGGCATGCTGGCGCGCGCGTCGCTGACCTCCCCGACACTGGGCGTGGCGCTCAAGCGCTGGTGCCGCCACCATGCGCTGCTGACCGACGACCTGCTGGTGCGGCTGGATGTGCGCGGCGCACAGGCCAGCCTGCACCTCGAAGAGCGGCGCGAGCTGGGCGAGATGCGCGAGTTCTGCCTGCTGTCCACGCTGCGCAATGTCCATGGCTACGCGAGCTGGCTGATCGACTCGCGCATCGCGCTGAGCGAGGTTGGTTTTCCGTTCCGCCCGCCGGCGCATGCGTCGGTGTATGCACTGATGTTTCCCGGGCCGGTGTACTTCCAGGCCGCGCATGCAGGCTTTTCGTTCGATGCCCGCTACCTGGCGTTGCCGTTGCGCCGTGACGAACGTGCCTTGCGCACGATGCTGCAGCGTGCCCTGCCCCTCACCGTCGGGCCGTACCGCCGCGACCGCCTGCTGGTGCAGCGCGTGCGCGAGCTGCTGCGCAGCCAGGCCCTGAAGCTCCAGACGGCCGACGCCGTGGCCCGTGCGCTGAACATGTCGGTGCGCACGCTGCACCGGCAACTGCAGGACGAAGGCGCCTCGTTGCAGGCGCTGAAGGACCGTGTGCGCCAGGAACAGGCCGAGCACCTGCTGCAGCGCACCGCCCGCCCCATCAAGCAGGTGGCCATGGCCGTCGGTTTTGCCAGCGAAAAGAGCTTTGCGCGGGCATTCAGGCAGTGGACGGGCGACAGCCCCAGCGATTTCCGCGCAAAGTCCCGCCCGGCCTGACCCCCGTTCACACCGGCTTCACGGCGACTTCATACGGCCCGCCCGATGGCTGGGTGACGATGCGTTCCGGATCGACACACCTCCTCTGACCCACGAAGGAACCCCCATGCAAGCCACTGCCCTGCGTCCCCTGCTCACCCTTGGCGCCCTGTGCCTCGGTCTGGCCGCAATCGCCCCGGCACCGGCGCACGCCGCCCCGCTTGACTGCGATGTGCTGATCACCCAGATCAACGACAAGCTGCGCCAGCGCGGTGTGGCCCACTACACGCTCGAGGCCGTGCCGCTGGATGCGCAGGCCGCGGGCCGCACGGTGGGCCAGTGCCAGGGTGGCACACGCAAGGTGATCTACACCCGCGTGCCCGCCGCCCCGGCGGCCGGAACCACCGCCTCGGCCGGCCCCGCCACAACGGTACGCTGAGGCGCGCCCCTCCCCGGGGGCATTCAGAACCTGGCCTGCAGGCTCACGCGCACGGTCCTGGGCTCGGCGGGATGCACATGACGGTCTGCCACCGGCCCGGACTCGCCAGGCAGGCGCGACTCATAGAAGTACTCGATGTCGTTGACCCGGCGATCGAGCAGATTGAAGACATCGATACCCACTTGCAGACGCGGGCCGAACGACCGCGTGAGACGCAGGTTGGTGAGCAGCGTCGATCGGGCTCGTTCACTGTTGTCCTCGATCAGCGGGCGCGGCCCCAGGTAGCGCCACTGCAGGCTGGCCGACCAGCCCGCCAGCTCGCGCAGGGTCACGGCCACCGAGCCGACACGCTCGGCCGCACCCGGGATGCGATTGCCCTCGGCCGCCGCACCCTTGAAGCGGGCGTGGGTCCAGGCCAGGTCGGCGTCGACCAGCAGCCAGGGCCTGGGGATCCAGCGGTTGTTCCATTCCACGCCGTTCCGGGTGCTCGGCCGGTTCGGCTCGGTGGTGCCCGCATCGCCCACGTAGACCAGCTCGGACTTGCTGTCCAGACGCCACAGGGCGAGTGAACTCTGCAACCCCGGCAGGGCCTCGGTGCGCAGGCCCAGCTCGAAGCCACGCGAGGCCACCAGCCCAGGCACCGCGTCAACCGGTTCACCACTGCGCGGATCCTGCCGGGCCGTGGTGCCGCGCGCGTCGTTGCTGTGGAACCCTCGCCCGGCATTGACGAACAGCTCGGTGCGTGCCCACGGGCCGAAGATGAGTGACAGCTTGGGCGACACCTGCGTGTCCTGTGCACGGCCCGAGTTGGCGTCGAGCGAGCTGCTCACGCGAAACAGATGGTGGTCCACACGCAAACCCGCCACGCTGCGCAACCAGGGTGACCAGGTCACGGTGTTCTCGCCATACAGGCCAAAGGCCGACTGGCGCACGCGGTCCTGGCGCACGGTGAAGCTGCGCTCGCGGGCCTGGGTGTCGAACAGCCCGACCGTGATGCGGTCGTGACGCCATTGCAGGCCCACCTCGGTCTGCGCCTCCCGGCCGGCCAGGCTGTGGCGCCAGTCGCGCGCGAGGGCCGCGCCGTAGACGATGCGGCTGTCGTTCTGCTCGAACTGGTCGCCCTGTTCGGGGCGTTCGAACGCATAGGTGAAGTTGGAGAACAGCGCCAGCCGGTAGCGCAGCGCATAGGCCGAGGCGACCACGCCGCCGTCGGCATCGCGGCTGTGCCACCGGCCGGAAACGCTGTAGCGTGCCGTCTCGCCGCCGCTGGTGCGGTCGATGGTGCCGTAGCGCGGAATCAGGCCCGACGACACGGCCCGCAGCGGAACCTGGTCGCTGGCATCCCAGTCCGCATCGAAGCCCATCAGGCTGAGCTGCCAGCCTCGCAGGCGCGTGCCCTCGCTCAGGCGCAGCACACCGTTGAGCTTGCGGTGGTTCTGCGCCAGCACCCAGGGCCCGTCGTTGTCCAGGCCCTCCATGGCCGCCAGTACGGTGATGCCGCCTTGCGTGCGTGTCGATCCGCCGAGCAGCACGCGACGATAGCCCCGCTCGCCCAGCGTCAGCTCGCCCAGCGGCTGGGGCAAAGCGCGCAGGTAGTGGATGTCGGCCGCGCCCGCCGAGCCGAAGTCGCCGATGCGGCTGTGATAGGGCCCCTTGCGATAGTCGATGCGCTCGACCAGTTCCGGGATCATGAAGTTCAGGTCGGTGTACCCCTGACCGTGCGCATGGGTGGACATGTTGACGGGCATGCCGTCGACCGAGGTGGCGAAGTCGGTGCCATGGTCGAGGTTGAAGCCGCGCAGGAAATACTGGTTCGCCTTGCCGTCACCCGAATGCTGGGTGACGATCACGCCCGGCACGAACTCGAGCACCTCGGCCGGGCGCAGGGCTGGACGGCTGTCGAGCAGTTCACGGCGCACACTGCCCTGGGAGGCGGCGTCGGACGTGCCGACTGCGTTGTCGTAGTGGGGGCGCACCGTCACGGTGGGCAGCGATGCCTCCTCGGTCGGCTGTGCGGATGCGCCGGCCGCAAACGCCACGCTGCACAGCGTGGTCATCAGGTGCCGACGGCGGCAACGGGTCTTCAGGTTCATCGGGATGCTCCAGAGTGGCCGCAACCGATACGCAGGAGTTGCCCCAGCGGATGCACGGGCCCGCCTACAATGCGCGCCGTGTCACGCCCGCCCCCACGCCATCGCCCCCAGCGCTTCGGCATCGCAGCACGCCTGCCGTCGTTGTGGCTGGCGGTGTGCCTTTTGGTGGCGCTGGTGGGGCAACCTTGGGTGGGCGCCTACCAGGCCACTTTGGCCGGCCTCGGCTTTGAGGTCTGCACCAGCGAAGGCATGAAGCGGGTCGATGCCGATGGCAAGGTGGTGTCGGTCACCGGGCAACCTTCACATGACTGCTGCGGCACCGGCATCGCCGGTCTGCCCGGCGATCCCCCCCTCCTGACCGGCACAGCCGGTCACGACTCCCCTGTGACCCTGCTCACCGCAGGCCGCCTGGCCGCCGAGTGGCAGGCGCCCCTGTCGCGCGGCCCCCCAGCGCACTCCTGACCGATCTCATTGCACATGTGTGTCCCGGGCGTCTTCACGTCCGGGCCTGAGTCCGTTCTGTCTGGAGTTCCCGATGTCTCGTTCCCTGCGGCCCGCGATGGCCGTCATGCCGCTTTGCACGGCCGTCTGCGCTGCGGTTGCGCAATCGGCCCCGCCCGCACCAACCTCCGATGAGCTGCCGGCCGTCGTGGTCAGCGGCAAGCGTCACCCCGACGCGTCCACCCTCACCCAGCCGGACCTGCCGACGGCACGCGAGCGCCTGCAACGCACCGCGGGTGGTGTCGGTGTGGTCGATGCCGCCACCTACAGCGAAGGCCGCGTGTCCACACTCAGCGACGCCCTTGGCGCCGCCACCGGCGTCTACGTCCAGCCACGTTTTGGCGCCGAGGAGTCGCGGGTGTCCATTCGCGGCTCCGGACTGCAGCGCACCTTCCATGGCCGCGGCCTGAAGCTCATGCAGGACGGCGTGCCGCTGAACCTGGCCGACGGCAGCTTCGACTTCCAGGCCGTCGAGGCCTTGTCGGCGCGCTACGTCGAGATCTGGCGCGGGGCCAACGCGCTGCAGTACGGCGCCGCCACGCTGGGCGGTGCGATCAATTTCGTCTCGCCCAACGGCTACAACGGCGACCGCACGCGGGTGCGCCTGGAAGCCGGCAGCCGCGGCTACGCGCGGGCGCAGTTGTCGACCGCCGACGTGATCGGTGCGTTCGACTACTACGTCTCGACCAGCGCCTTCGTGCAGGACGGCTACCGACGCCACGCCGACCAGGACACCCGGCGCAACTTTGCCAACCTGGGCTATCGCTTCAGCGACCGACTGGAGACCCGTGTCTACCTCGGCCACGTCGACAGCGACTCCGAACTGCCCGGATCGCTGACCTGGGCCCAGTTGCAGGCCGACCCGCGCCAGGCCAATCCGGCCAACGTCACGGGTGACCAGAAGCGCGACGTCCACTGGACGCGCCTGTCCAGCAAGACGGTGTACCGCGACGGTGCGCATCAGTTCGAACTGTTCGCCTTTGCCTCGGACAAGTCGCTGTTCCATCCCATCTTCCAGGTGCTGGACCAGGACAACCGCGACCGGGGCGTCGAGCTGCGTTACGCCTTCGACGCACCGCTGGCCGGCCGGCGCAACCGCCTGGTGCTAGGCATCGCACACAGCCAGGGCCGCACCGCCGAAGACCGCTTCGTCAACGTCGCCGGCGACCGCGGCGCGCGCACGAACCAGTCACGCCAGACCGCACGCAACCTCGAGCTGCACGCGGAAAACCAGCACCACGTGCTGCCCGACCTGGCCCTTGTCACCGGGCTGCAGGCCACACGCAGCACGCGCCGGCTCGACGACCGCTTTGTCGCCGGCACGCCTGCCGATCCGGTCAGCGAGCGTTTCGAACAGCGCTACGACGCGATCAGCCCCAAGCTGGGCCTGCGCTGGGACAGCTCACCCCAGGTGCAGTGGTTCGCCAACGTCTCGCGCAGCTTCGAGCCGCCCAGCTTCGGCGAGCTGGCCGGCGGACTGCGCCCCACCCTGAATGACGCGCAGCGCGCCGTGAGCTTCGAGCTGGGCACGCGTGGACGCACGAGCACCGTGGAGTGGGATGTCGTGTTCTACAACGCACGGCTGCGCGACGAGCTGCTGCAGGTGGCCACCAACACGGCAGGTGCCAGCGTCACGGTCAATGCCGCACGCACCCTGCACCGCGGCATCGAACTGGGCCTGGCGGGCAAGGCCTTGGCGTCGGCCGCCGGCCGCGTCGAATGGCGGTTGAACGGGCTGTGGAACGACTTCCGCTTCCGCAAGGACCCGACCTACGGCAACCGCCAGCTCCCTGGCCTGCCCAGGCACATGGTCCGTGCACAGGCGGGCTACCGTCTGGCCGGCGGCACGCTGCTGGCGCTGCAGCTCGAGCACTCGGGCGGCTACGCGATCGACTTTGCGCAGACCCAGCGTGCGCCGGCCTACACGATCTGGGGCCTCAAGGCCGCCGGCCCCGTAAGCCAGGGCGTGAGCTGGTTCGTGGAGGGTCGCAATCTGTCGGACCGCCGCCATGCCGTGGCCACCGGTGTGCTGCGCGATGCCCAGGGCCGCGACCAGGCCCAATACCTGCCGGGTGACGGACGCAGCGTCTACGCCGGCATCGACTGGAGGTTCAACTGATGAAGCGCAAGATGACGCTGGCCCTGCTGCTGGCCAGCCTTGTGGGCGGGCCCTCGCTGGCCCACGTGACGCTCAGCCCCGCCACGGCCACGGCCGACAGCTACGTCAAGGTCGTGCTGACCGTGCCGCACGGTTGTGCCGGGACGCCCGCACGGGCGCTGACGGTGCACCTGCCCACCGGATTCCTGGTGGCCAGGCCCCAGCCCAAGCCGGGCTGGACCACGGTGATCCAGAAGGAAGCGCTCTCGCCGCCGATCGAGCTGCATGGCCGGCCCGTTGCCGAAACGGCGCGTGTGGTGCGCTGGGAGGGGGGCTCCTTGCCCAACGACCACTTCGACGAGTTTGCCCTTCAGGGTCGGTTGGCAGCCCATGCACAGGGCCCGCTGATCTTCCGTGTGGTGCAGACCTGCGAGCGGGGTGAGTCGGACTGGAGCGGTGCGCCCGGCAGCGCCACACCGGCACCGAGGCTGGAGGTGCAGCCCCCGGCAGCCGGTGGCCATCACCACCCCTGAGGCAGCACACACGAGGCTGGTGCGTCAGCGCACCAGCGCCCGGATGCGTGCCCAGAGCGCCGCCTTGGACACCGTGGTCATCGCCAGGGCCTGCATGCACTGGTCCAGGCGATGGGGCCGTGCTCGCAGGTCTTCCACTGCGCGTGCCAGGTCTGTGGCCACGCTGTCGCCATAGGCGCCCTGCGCCTTGGCCATCGCTTTCCTCAGTAGCGCGGCAGGCGGCGCCATCATGGCCAGGTCGATGAGGTCGCGGCTCATCACTGAATCGTCGCGCCAGCGGTCGGAATTGGCCAGCAGCTTGCTCGTTGCCATGTCCAGCGGGGTGAGCGTGGCCACGCCGCACTGGTGATCGTCTGCCGTGGGCGCTTCCAGCTCGATCCGGCCCTCCAGCACGATCTCGAACTTGATGTCGGCACCATCCACCTTGAGCAAGGTGCGCACGCCGTACTGATCGGCCCGCACCTCACGCACCTGGTTCAGTGTGTGATCAGGCCGGGTGATGGCACGCATGCCGTCCGGACCGGTCAGCCGCTGGCGCAGCTGGCGATAGCCCTCGACCCGGGAGACCAGGAAGTCGATGTCGACGGACTCCCTGTATTCGCCATAACGCAGGGCCATGGCGGTCCCGCCACCGAAGAGGCAGGCGTTCGCCGACAGCACCTGCGCGTCGAGTGCCTCGAGGACGGTCGCGATGCGGCGGTGGTGTGGCCGTTCAAACAAGCAGGCGCCCTCCCCCGAGTCGCTCGACCAGGACGTCGAGCAGGGCCTGCTCGGCCGGCTCCATGCTGGCGCGGTCGATGTGACGCCAGTTGCGCTCATAGAGGTTCAAGGCATCGGAGACGCTGAGTTCGTCCACATCGTGTAGTTGCCAGGCAAGGCGCCTGAGCTGGGGGTAGTCCGCCAGCCTCACACGCCGTGGCAGGTCAGCCCCGTCATCCGGAGTCGGTGCCGGCACAGCCATCGGATCGCGCAATTCCAGCTGCAGGCCGACGGCGTCGATGGCGCTGAGGTAGGCCCCCATGGTCACGGACGGCTCTCCGCGCTCGATGCGGTGCAGGGTCACCCGCGACATGCCCGCGGCTTCAGCAGCCACCGTGGCACTCAGCTTCTGACGCTCGCGATGGGCGCGGATGCGCTCGCCCAGGCTTTGCAGCCTGGACGCCAGGAGTTCACCGATGGGAGGTGCTTTGGCAGGCATTTCGCTTCTCATTCTATACATCCTAGTCATTCTGTACAGAATGAGAACCATATTTGCTGTCAGACACACCACCACCGGTCGGCCAACCCGACGCCGTCAGACGTTGACCAGCACCTCGAACCCGCCATAGATCATGCGGGCCCCATCGAACGGCATGGCGTTCTGGACCGAACTCAGGCGCGGGTCTTCCATCGTGGCCTGCATTCCCTGGTCGCGCACGGCCTTGGACGGCCAGGTGATCCATGCAAACACCACCGTTTCGTCAGGCTTGCGCTGCACGGCCATCGGAAAGGACGTCAGCTTGCCGTCCGGCACGTCGTCACCCCAGGTCTCGACGACCGAGAGTGCACCGTTCTCCTTGAACACCTGCGCGGCCAGCAAGGCGTGCTGCCGGTAGGTCTCGCGGTGGGCCGTGGGCACGGCCAGCACAAATCCGTCAACGTAGTTCATCTGTCTGCTCCTGTGTCGTGATGGGTCCGCAAGGACCGATGGACGCGGCGCATCACACGCCGCGTTGTACACACGACGAACCATGTCGCGCGATTTCGACATCGGTCAG
>CBFGPV010000109.1:0-14324 GCA_965650765.1 uncultured Burkholderiales bacterium | reverse complement strand
GGCTGGAACGACCCGGACTGGGCCAAAGGCCAGTACAGCTGGAAGACCTGCAGCGGCAGTTCACCGTCGAGCAGGGCGCCGGGGCGCACGAAGGGCACCAGGTTGGCCAGCAGCTTCACCTCGTGGCGGGCCGTGCGGTGCACGATGTGGTCGGCCGTGATCTGGCTGGGGTGGGTCAGGCCGGCGGCCTGCACCAGCTCCTTCAGGGCATGCAGGGTGTTGGCGTGGTAGCGCAGCACACGCTCGGCCTTGTCGGGCACCACCAGGGCGCGCTGGCGCAGGCTGTCCTGGGTGGTCACCCCGGTCGGGCAGTGGCCGGTGTGGCAGTTCTGGGCCTGGATGCAGCCCAGCGCAAACATGAAGCCGCGTGCCGAATTGCACCAGTCGGCCCCCAGCGCCATCATGCGGGCGATGTCGAAGGCGCTGATCACCTTGCCGGCGCAGCCGATGCGGATGCGCGAACGCAGGTTCAGCCCGGTGAGGGTGTTGTGCACCAGCAGCAGGCCCTCCTGGAGCGGGGCGCCGACATGGTCGGTGAACTCCAGTGGGGCGGCGCCCGTGCCACCCTCGGCCCCGTCGACCACGATGAAGTCCGGCAGCAGGCCGGTCTCGTGCATGGCACGTGCCATCGCGAACCATTCCCAGGGGTGCCCGATGCACAGCTTGATGCCGGTCGGCTTGCCGCCCGAGAGGGTGCGCAGCAGGTCGATGAATTCCAGCATCTCGATCGGGGTGGAAAACGCACTGTGGCTGGCCGGCGAGATGCAGTCCTGGCCGACCGGCACGCCGCGTGCGGCAGCGATCTCCAGCGTGACCTTGGCCCCGGGCAGCACGCCGCCGTGCCCGGGCTTGGCACCCTGGCTGAGCTTGATCTCGATCATCTTCACCTGGGGGTCGCGCGCGGCCAGCGCAAAGCGCTCGGCATTGAAACTGCCGTCCTCGTTGCGGCAGCCGAAATAGCCCGAGCCGATCTCCCAGATCAGGTCGCCGCCATGCTCGCGGTGGTGGCGGCTGATCGAGCCCTCGCCGGTGTCATGCGCAAAGCCGCCACGTTTCGCGCCGGCATTGAGCGCCAGGATGGCATTGGCGCTGAGCGCACCGAAACTCATCGCCGAGATGTTGAAGATGCTGGCCGAATAGGGCTGGGCCCGGTCCGGGCCGATGGTGATGCGAAAGTCGTGCGATTCGATCTGCGTGGGCTGCATCGAGTGGTTGATCCACTCGTAGCCTTCGGCGCCGACGTCGCGCTGGGTGCCGAAGGGGCGCTTGTCGGGGTCGCCCTTGGCCCGTTGGTAGACGAGCGAACGCTGCTGGCGCGAGAACGGTGCGGCTTCGCTGTCGCTTTCGATGAAGTACTGGCGCAGCTCGGGGCGGATGAACTCCAGCAGGAAGCGCAGGTGGCCGATCACCGGGTAGTTGCGCAGCACCGAGTGACGCGTCTGCCGCACGTCATGCAGCCCGGTGACCAGCAGGGCCGCAAATACCACCACCAGCCAGCCGCCCAGGTCGAAGCCGACCCACACGAAGGCCGCGAGCAGCAGCCCCACGGCAATCAGCAGCAGGGTCAGGTAGCGGATGGGGAAATGTCGGTCCAGCGCGATCAGCCATTGCGGCATGGGGACTCCTGCGGTGCCTGTTGCAGGCGCTGATGGTAAGCGCTGTGAGGGTGGTGCTGCGGCCGCTGCGACAATCGGCAGATGAACACGCATGCCACCCCCCTTGCCGATGTCGAGCTCGACCGCATCGAGCAGATCCTGTCCGATCTGGCCGAGCGCGACGACACCGTGCCCGACATCGAGCAGCTCGATGGTTTCCTGGCCGCCGTGGCCAGCGGCCCGCGCCAGTCCGAGGCCGACACCTGGCTGCCGGCCCTGCTGGGCGCGCAGGCGCCGTTTGCCGACGAGGCCCAGCGCGACGAACTGCGCGGCCTGATCGAGCGCCGCTACCGCGAGGTGCTGGCGGCGGTCGACGCGCCGGTGCAGCGGCTCGACGACGAACGCGCGCTCAGTCCGCTGCTGACCGACTGGGATGCCGTGCTGGAGCACACCCCGGCCGAAGAGCGCGAGGCGCTGGGCGAGCTGCCGGCCCTGGGGGCCGTCTGGGCCAGCGGTTTCCTTCAGTGTGTCGATGCCTTCGAAGACGAGTGGCTGCTGCCGGCCGACGACCCCGGCAACGAATTCGTCGACGGCTGCCTGCAGTTGTTCGAGATCCTGGCCAGCGACCCGGCCGAGATGCCGCCCGAGGCCCGCGAGATGAGTGCCGACGAACGCCTGGCCGACGCGCTGTGGGCGGTGTACGACCTGCGCGACTTCTGGCGTGAGCGGGCCTCGCGCCGTCCGGTGCGGCAGGTGCGCAAGGAAGCCGGGCCGGGCCGCAACGACCCCTGCCCCTGCGGCAGCGGCAAGAAGTACAAGAAGTGCCACGGGGCGGCCGCCAACGACGCCTGATGCGTCGGGCCGGGCGCCCTGGGCGTCAGTGAAAGAAGCTGCGCAGGCGCCGGGCCACCCACTCGGGCTGCTCTTCGGGGATGAAATGGCCGGCCGCCGCCAGGTCGCCGGTCACGGCCCCGGTGCTGGCGGTCTGCCAGTGGTCGAGCGGGCGGAACAGCCGGTGCACGATGCCGCGCTCGCCCCACAGCACCAGCACGTCGCAGACCATGCGTTCGCCCAGGCGACGCGACTCGCGGTCATGGTCCAGGTCGATGCCGGCCGCGGCGCGGTAGTCCTCGCAGCTGGCATGGATGCCCTCGGGCGTGCAGAAGGCGGCCTCGTAGTCGGCCAGCGCCTGCGGCTCGATGTAGTCCAGCCCCTGCGAGCCCCAGCCGCCCAGGGTGCGATGCAGGTAGTACCGCGGCTCCGCGCCGATCAGGGTTTCGGGCAGCGGGGCGGGCTGGATCAGGAAGAACCAGTGGTAGTAGGCCTGGGCAAATGCCATGTCGGTGGCCTCGTACATCGCCAGGGTCGGTGCGATGTCGATCACGCACAGCTTGCGCACGACATGCGGGTGATCCAGCGCCAGCCGGTGGGCGACGCGCCCGCCGCGGTCGTGACCGCACAGGAAAAAGCTCGTGTGCCCCAGGGTGGCCATCAGGGCCACCATGTCGGCCGCCATCGTGCGCTTGCTGTAGTTGGCATGGTCAGGTGCGCCGGCCGGCTTGTCCGAGCGGCCGTAACCGCGCAGGTCGGGCATCACCAGGAAGTAGCGGTCTCCCAGGGCCTGGGCCACCCGGTGCCAGATGGCGTGGGTCTGGGGATAGCCGTGCAGCAGCAGCAGCGGCTCGCCGTCCGGGCGGCCGCCGGTGCGCACGAACAGGCGGATGCCGTTGACCTCGATGTGGCGGGCATCGAACCCTTCGAACCAGGCCATGGACTGTCTCCTCGTCGCGAACGTCACGGCGCTATACTCGCACGACAGCGCTGATTTGTTCCGGCTTGCGGGCGCTCAATAAATACAGCTAAAGGGGGCACGGCGACCCGGCCTCACCTTCAGCGTGACGCCGGGTTTTTCATTGGACCCCATGAGTTCGATCGGCCACGTCGTACCCCAGTCGATGCACTTCGATGAGCCCCTGCCGCTGCGCTCGGGCGCCAGACTGCACGACTACACCCTCGTCTACGAAACCTACGGCACGCTCAATGCCGCGCGCAGCAATGCCGTGCTGGTGTGCCATGCCCTGAACGCCTCCCACCATGTGGCGGGCACCTACGAGGGCCAGCCGCGCAGCGAAGGCTGGTGGGACAACCTGGTCGGCCCCGGCAAACCGCTGGACACCGACCGCTTTTTTGTCATCGGCGTCAACAACCCCGGGTCGTGTTTTGGCTCCACCGGCCCGAAGGATCTCAACCCGGCCACCGGCCGCCCCTATGGCGCCGACTTTCCGGTGGTGACGGTCGAGGACTGGGTGCAGGCCCAGGCGCGGCTGCTCGACCGCCTGGGGATCGACCAGCTGGCGGCCGTGCTCGGCGGCAGCCTGGGCGGCATGCAGGCGCTGAGCTGGACACTGCAGTTCCCGGCGCGGGTGCGCCACTGCATCGCGGTGGCCACCGCCCCCAACCTGTCGGCGCAGAACATCGCCTTCAACGAGGTGGCCCGCCGCGCGATCATCACCGACCCCGAGTTCCACGAAGGCCACTACTACGCCCACGGCGTGGTGCCCAAGCGCGGGCTGCGGGTCGCACGCATGATCGGGCACATCACCTACCTGAGCGACGACGTGATGGAGCAGAAGTTCGGGCGCGACCTGCGGGCCGAGCAGCTGGGGTATTCCACCCAGGAGATCGAGTTCCAGATCGAGAGCTACCTGCGCTACCAGGGCGACAAGTTCAGCGAGTACTTCGACGCCAACACCTACCTGCTCATCACCCGCGCGCTCGACTACTTCGACCCGGCCCGCGAGCACGGCGGCGACCTCACCCGTGCGATGGCCGCCGCGGTGGCGAAGTTCCTGGTCATCAGCTTCACGACCGACTGGCGGTTCTCGCCGGCCCGGTCGCGTGAGATCGTCAAGGCCCTGCTCGACAACCGTCGCGAGGTGAGCTACGCCGAGATCGACGCGCCGCACGGCCATGACGCCTTCCTGCTCGACGATGCGCGCTATCACAACGAACTGCGGGCCTACTTCGACCGCATCGCCCGGGAGGTCGCACCGTCATGAGTGAACGCAAGGACCTGGAGCTGATCGCCGAGCTCGTGCCGGCGGGCTCGCGTGTGCTGGACCTGGGCTGCGGCAGCGGCGAACTGCTGGCCTTGCTGCGCGACCGCAAGGGCTGCAGCGGCTACGGCATCGAGATCGATGACGCCAACGTGCTGGCCTGCATGCAGCGCGGCGTCAACGTGATCCAGCTCAACCTCGAAGAGGGGCTGGCAGTGTTCGAGGACCAGAGCTTCGACGTGGTGCTGCAGCTCGACACGCTGCAGCACATCCGGCACACCGAGGCCATGCTGCGCGAGACCGCCCGGGTCGGGCGCACCGGCATCGTGAGCTTTCCCAACTTTGCGCACTGGCCCAACCGGCTGCAGGTGGCGCTGGGTCGCATGCCGGTCACACGCGTGCTGCCGTACGAGTGGTACGACACTCCGAACATCCGCGTGGGCACCTATGCCGACTTCGAGGTGCTGGCCCGCAAGAACGGCCTGCAGGTGCTCGATGCCTTCGGCATCCAGAAGGCCCGTGTGGTGCGCAGCCTGCCCAACCTGCTGGCCAGCGTGGCGGTGTTCAAGTTCACCCGCAGTTGAGCTCACGACACTAGAACTTCATGCGGTAGTACAGCTTGGCGCCGCCGCCGCGCAGTCGCAGCGACATCACCGAGCCCGAGTCGAAGCGGAAATGCACCGCACCGCGTGCAAAGCCGAGGCCGGAATCGGGCGTGGGGCGCCATTCGAGGTTCCAGCGGGTTTCCAGCAGGCTGCCGGCCGAGGCGCCGCCCAGGTACTGGTTGCTGACGACGTCGAAGCTCACATGGGTGCGTTCGGACAACTGGTGCTGCACGCTCAGGCTGTAGATCGGCGTGCTGCCGGCCACGCTGTCGTTCCAGCCCGGTGGGGCGTCGGCACCGGCGATGCCCTGGTAGTTCAGGGCCCCCACGCCGATCCCGACGGCGGTGTGGGACTGGTCGAAGCCGAACCATCGGCGGTACATCACGCGCTGCAGTCGCAGGCCCCCGCCGTCGGCATCGGGGGTGCCCTGGGGCGTGCGCAGTGCGGTCGTGGTGGTGCCGACCTGCAGGTCATCCCAGCGTCGCAGGGGCAGATCGGAGTCGACGGCCGAGGGCGACGGGCGCACCTCCGGCGGCGCCGCCGTCATGCTGACGGCCGGGTCGTCGCCTGCCTGCGCAGGCCCTGCCGCGGCACAGGCCAGCGGCAGCATGACCAACACTGAACCCCAGCGCCTCATGTGCGCCTCCAAGCACCGGCCGGCTGCGGCATCGGTGCCGAAGCGTCGCGGCTGGGTTCAATTTACTCCTGTGCGGTCCGTCGTGCCAAGCCTGTCACCCCCCGCATGTGCAGGATTCAACGAAGCGTGCCGCTGCGTGCGGCTGCGTGCGGCTGCGTGCGGTTGCGTGCGGTTGCGTGCGTGGCCACGGGCCGGACGGGCCGGCGGCGGCTCAGCGCCGGCGGTTGCGGTCGTCCGTGGCGTAGTAGGCCTTTTTCGACGTGTACATCTGCTCGTCGGCGCGGTGGACGGCCGCCTCCAGGCGTTCACCCTGGCGGCAGGTGGCCACCCCGACCGAGAAACTCAGCGCAGAGCCGGGATAGAACTGGTTGTTCAGTTCGATGAGCTTGTTCATGCGCTCGACCATCTGTTCGGCGCCGCGTTCATCGGTGCCCGGCAGCAGCAGCGCGAACTCGTCGCCGCCGATGCGCGAGGCGCAGTCGGGCTTGTCGACGGCCTTCATCAGCACTTCGCCGGCACGCCGCAGCAGCGCGTCGCCCGCGCCGTGGCCCTCGAGGTCGTTGACGGTCTTCAGCCCGTTCATGTCGGCGATCACGACCGTCACCGGCCAGGGGCCCTTGCGCTCCAGGCGATTGAGCTCGTCGACAAAAAACGAGCGGTTGCGCAGCTTGGTCAGCACGTCGTGCTTGCCCAGGAACTCCAGGTAGGCCTCGGCCTTCTTGCGGGCGGTGATGTCGGTGAGCGAGACCAGCACCAGGTCCCAGTGGGCCTCGTGGCCGGGCAGCACCGAGAACTGCATGTACACATGCACCGCCTCGCCATCGAGCGCGTAGTTCAGCGTCTCGCGCTGCTGGAACAGCTTGCCGTGCCACAGGTCGATCAGCTGCTCGGTGAAGTGGGTCTGCATGTCGTCGCGGAACACCTCGTGCAGCCCCTTGAGCAGGGTGTCCTTGTCCGGTGCGGCAAACATCTGCAGGGTCTGCCGGTTCACGTCGATCACCCGGATCTCCTGCATGCAGCGCTGCACGAACTCGGGGTGCACGTCGGTGAAGGTGCGGAAGTCGGTGATGCCCTGGGCGCGCACGCCATCGAGCAGGAACTTCACCGCGCTGAAGTCCTCGACCCACAGCGACACCGGTGAATGCTCGAACAGCCCGCGGGCGTACTCCTCGCTGCGCGCCAGGCTGCGCTGGGCGCGCGAGCGTTCGGTGACGTCCTCGATCGACAGCAGCACGCGGTCCCAGGTCGACTCATGCCCGGGCAGCACCGTGGCATTGAGCAGGATGTCCAGCCGGCGGCCCGACAGCGTGTAGTTGACCGTCTGGCTGGCAAACCGCGAGCGGCCCTCCCACAGCTGGACCAGCTCCTCGACATGCTGGTCGAACATGTCGTCGCGGAAGACCTTGTGCAGGTTGGCCACGAGGTGGTCCAGGCTGTCGGCGCCAAAGAGCTCGAGCGTGCGCCGGTTGACCTTGAGCAGGCGGATGCGCTGCGAGCACTCGGCCACACGCTGCGGGTCGGCCTTCAGGTAGGTGCGCAGGTCGGCGATGCCGGCGTCGCGCCACTGCGTGAACAGCTCGCGCAGCGCGCTGTAGTCCTCGAGCCAGAGCGACACGGGCGCCAGCTCGAACATGTCCTCGTACATGTCGCCACTGGCGGGGGTTTCGGCGGGGGCGGTGGGCGTCATGTCGTTCAGGCCCGCATCAGGGCCTCGATCTCGTCAGGGGTCACGGGGGCGCTGCGGGTGATGAGCTCGCAGCCGTCGGGGGTCACGACCGCATCGTCCTCGATGCGGATGCCGATGTGCCAGTAGCGTTCGGGCACGTCGTCGGCCGGGCGCACGTACAGGCCGGGTTCGATGGTGACGACCATGCCGGGCTGAAGCACACGCGAAGGTTTTTTCACGACCTTGCCGCCCAGCCCGTCGGGCTGCTCCACGGGCGGGTCGCTGTCCTGCAGGTAGTTGCCCACATCGTGGACGTCGCGGCCCAGCCAGTGGCCGGTGCCGTGCATGTAGAAGCGCCGGTAGGCGGCCCGCTCGATGACGTCGTCCAGGCTGCCGTGCACCTGGCGGTCGAGCAGGCCGGTGTCGAGCAGGCCTTGCGACAGCACCCGTACGGCGGCATGGTGGGCGTCGCGCTGGCGGGCGCCGGGGCGGGTGGCCGCCACGGCGGCGGCCTGGGCAGCCAGCACGATCTCGTACAGCTCGCGCTGGGCCGGCGTGAAGCGCCCGTCGCACGGGAAGGTGCGGGTGATGTCGCTGGCATACCCGTCGAGTTCGCAGCCGGCGTCGATCAGGCACAGTTCGCCGGCCTTCAGCGGGGCGTTGCCGGCGGCGTAGTGCAGGACGCAGGCGTTGGCGCCGGCGGCCACGATGCTGGGGTAGGCCGGCGACTGGGCGCCGTGGCGGCGGAACTCATGCAGCAGTTCGGCCTCGAGGTGGTACTCGCGCCAGTCGCCCTCGGGGGCATGCTGCAGCCAGTGCGCGCTGCGCTGCATCGCACGCACATGGGCGCCGGCAGAAATGTCGCCGGCGCGGCGCATGGTGGCCAGCTCGCTGCTGTCCTTGATCAGCCGCATCTCGTCGAGCAGCGGGCACAGGTCGTGAACCCGGTGCGGGCAGGCCACGCCCTGGCGCTCGCGCGCACGCACCCGGGACAACCAGGTCTCCAGCCGCGACTCCAGCCCGGCATGCACCCCGAACGGCAGCCACACGGCAGGCTGGTCAGCCAGCAGCTCCGGCAGGCGCTGTTCGAGGGACTCCACGTCTTCGGCTTCGTCGACACCCAGGGCCGCCGGTGCGGCCTGCGGCCCGAGCCGGTAGCCGTCCCAGATCTCGCGTTCTTCGTCGCGGCCGCGGCAGAACAGCAGGCTGCGGCCGGTGGAATACAGCACCAGCAGGCTGTCGGGCTCGGCAAAACCGGTGAGGTAGTGGAAGTAGCTGTCGGGGCGGAAGGGATGCAGCGTGTCTCGGTTGCGCACGCATTCGGGGGCAGTGGGCACGACGGCCACACCACCGCCGCCAGCACGCATCGCCTCGGCCAGGGCCTCACGGCGGCGGGTGTAGGGGTCTCGATCCATCGGGGGTCCTGCGGCGGGGCAATGCCGGCAGTCTATCGCCACCACGGCCAGCCGGCCGGCAGGGCTGGTGCGTCAGGGCTGCTGCGTCAGGGCGCGGGGTGGTTCTCTTCGCGCCCCTGGCGCAGTTCGCGCAGCCGCTTGCGCAGTTCGCGCTCCTGCTCGTCGAGCACGGGCTTGCCCTCGCGCCGTCGTTCATTGGCAGCGCGACGTCGCACTTCCTCGACCTGCTGCATCTGCAGCCGCACGAAGTTCGCAACGTCCTCGACCTGGCGCAACTGCATCAGCACCCCGGTGCGGGGCAGCTTGGTGGCCTTGCCGTCGTCCATCTGCAGCGCGATGTAGCAGGTGCCCAGACCCAGCAGGCCGGGTTTTTCGACCACGTGCAGCTCGCTCAGCCGGGAAATCGGCACTCGGCGGGCCGAATGCCGCCAGCCGCGCCGCCAGGTCACGAACTTGACGCTGGCCGCCACGCGCTCCCACGAATACAGGTCCCAGCCCACCGCACCCAGCCAGGCCAGCAACCCGGCCACGCCGAACCAGCCGGCCTCGGGCAGCCCCTGCGCATAGCCCCACAGCCCGGCCGCACTGGCCAGCAGCAGGGCCCAGGTCCACTGGATGTCGGTTTCGGTCAAGGCCAGCAGGGTGCGCTCGTAGAGCACCGAATCCATGGCTTCGCCCGACAGCGGGGCGGCCGACAGCTGGATGGCCTTGGTGGCGCGCACGACCAGCTGATGGGCCACCACCACCGTCACCAGGCTGGCGAGCAGCCACAGCAGCGACAGGGCGGTCATGGGCTCACCTGCGGGGCGGTGGATGTGGCGGGCGCCGAGGCGTTTGCCCAGGCCGCCAGCTGGGCGGGGGTGCCGACGTTGTCCCAACGGCCGGGGTAGATGTCCACGGTGATGCGCTCCTGCCTCATGCCCTCGAACAATAGCGGTCCGAGCGGCGCCTTGGTGCCCACGGCTACAGATTGACACAGCTCGGCTCGCAAAAGTGCCAAATTGCTGTAGGTCCAGCGTGGTTGTTGCGCATCATCGATGTCGGCCAGGCCCAGTCCGCCGGGCCCGATGCCGAAATCGCCGCGGGGGTGGTACGGCGGGTTGGGCACCAGCCACAGGTGGGCCAGCCACTGCCGTTGCGCGGCGAAGTCGCGGGCCACCTGGGCGTCGAAGCGGAAATCGGGTGCGTAGACGTCACCCGACACGACCCAGAAGGCGTCCTGAGGCGAGTCGGCCAGCCAGGGCAGGGCCTTGGCGATGCCGCCGGCCGTCTCGAGCGCACCCCCATGGTCGCGGCCTTCCATCGAGTAGTGGATGCGCAGGCTGAAGCGCGAGCCGTCGCCCAGAGCCGCGGGGATGCGCTCCTCGAGCCAGGCGGTGTTGATCACCACCTCGCGCACACCGTCACGCGCCAGTGCTTCCAGGTGCCACTCGATCATCGGCTTGCCGGCCACGGGAAGCAGCGGCTTGGGCGTGTGGTCAGTGAGTGGTCGCATGCGTTCGCCGCGGCCTGCCGCCAGGATGATCGCCTTGAGATTCTTCATGTCAGGATGCCCCGCTGCAGGGACTGATGGTCGGCGCGCGCCGGTGCGAAGGCCTCGGTGAGCCGGGCCATCAGCTGCCGCGCCCGCGCGGTGTTGTCGGCGCCGAAGTTGCATACGTACACATCCAGTGTCACGCAGTGGCGTTCAGGCCAGGTGTGTACCGCCACATGCGACTCGGCCAGCAGCACCACACCCGTGACACCGCGCGGTTCGCCGTTTTCACTGGGAAAGCCGTGGAACAGCTCGCCGACGGCCTGCAGGCCGGCGTCGCGCACGGCACCCAGGCACAGTGAGCGCAATGCGGCGGGCTGATACAGCGCCGGCAGCCCGGGCGGGCAGCCATGCAGGTCGGCAGTCAGGTGCAGTCCATCCATGGGGTGCGGTGGGGTGTTCGGTCCCGAAACCGGGTTGTGACCGGCGATTATCGGCGGCCAATTACAATCGAGGGCTTCCCCGATTCACCCCCCATCCCCCCACCCGTCCCGTCAGGGGCGACCACCGGCAGGTTCTTGCATGGACATGAGCTCCGCAGTTTCGACTCCCGTCACCCCCGACACCAGCGCGATGGCCAATGCCATCCGGGCGCTTGCGATGGACGCCGTCCAGCAGGCGAACTCCGGCCACCCCGGCGCGCCCATGGGCATGGCCGAGATGGCCGTGGCCCTGTGGAAGCGCCACCTGCGCCACAACCCGGCCAATCCGAACTGGCCCGACCGTGACCGTTTCGTGCTGTCCAACGGCCACGGCTCGATGCTGATCTACGCGCTGCTGCACCTGACCGGCTACGACCTGCCGATCAGCGAGCTCAAGGCCTTCCGGCAGATGCACAGCAAGACCCCTGGCCACCCCGAGGTCGGCATCACCCCGGGTGTGGAGACCACCACCGGCCCGCTCGGCCAGGGCATCACCAATGCCGTCGGCCTGGCGCTGGCCGAAAAGCTGCTGGCCCGCGAGTTCAATCGCGACGGCCATGCGATCGTCGACCACCACACCTATGTGTTCCTGGGCGACGGCTGCCTGATGGAAGGCATCAGCCACGAGGCCTGCGCACTGGCCGGCGCCTGGAAGCTCAACAAGCTGATCGCGCTGTACGACGACAACGGCATCTCGATCGACGGCAAGGTCGCGCCCTGGTTCGTCGACAACACCGCCCTGCGTTTCGTGGCCTACGGCTGGAACGTGATCGGCCCGATCGACGGGCACGACACCGATGCCGTCGACGAAGCCATCGCCCGGGCGAAGGACAGCGCCGACAAGCCCACGCTGATCATCTGCAAGACCACCATCGGCAAGGGCTCGCCCAACCGCGCCGGCACCGCCAAGGCCCACGGCGAGGCCCTGGGCGCCGAGGAGATCGCACTCACGCGTGAATCGCTGGGCTGGGCGCATGCGCCGTTTGTGGTGCCCGACGAGGTCTACGCGCAGTGGGACGCGCGCTCGGCCGGCGCGGCCGCCGAGGCCGAATGGGACCAGCGCCTGGCCGCCTACCGGGCTGCCCACCCGGAGCTGGCCGCCGAGTTCACGCGCCGCGTGGCCGGCGCCCTGCCGAAGAACTTCGCCCAGGTGGCGGTCGATGCCGTCGTGGCCGCCCATGACAAGGCCGAGACCGTCGCCAGCCGCAAGGCCAGCCAGATCGCCCTCGAGGCCTTCACGGCCGCGCTGCCCGAACTGCTCGGCGGCTCGGCCGACCTGACCGGCTCCAACCTCACCAACACCCGCAGCACGCCCGCACTGCGCGTCGACGCCGACGGCCAGGTGGTGCTCAGTGAAGACGGCCGCATCGGCCGCCACATCAACTATGGCGTGCGCGAGTTCGGCATGGCCGCCATCATGAACGGCGTGGCGCTGCACGGCGGCTACATCCCCTACGGCGGCACCTTCCTGACCTTCAGCGACTACTCGCGCAATGCCATCCGCATGGCCGCGCTGATGAAGCTGCGCGTGATCCACGTCTTCACGCACGATTCCATCGGCCTGGGCGAGGACGGCCCGACCCACCAGTCGGTCGAGCATGCCGCAGCCCTGCGCATGATCCCCAACCTGGACGTGTGGCGCCCGGCCGACACCGCCGAGACGGTGGTGGCCTGGACCATGGCCATCGGCAACAGCACCCGCCCGTCGGCGCTGCTGCTGAGCCGCCAGAACCTGCCCTATGCCCCGAAGGTGGCGGTGGACGACATCACCAAGGGCGCCTACGTGCTGGCCGAGCCCACCGAAGTGGGCCTGAAGAAGAAGGCGCAGGCCGTCATCATCGCCACCGGCTCCGAGGTGCAGCTCGCGCTGCACGCCCAGGCGCAGCTGGCCAAGTCGGGCATTGCGGTGCGTGTGGTGTCCATGCCGTCGACCACGGTGTTCGATCGTCAGGACACCGCCTACAAGCAGTCGGTGCTGCCGGCCGGCCTGCCGCGCGTGGCAGTCGAGGCGGGCGTGACCGATTTCTGGTGGAAGTACCGTGTCGATGCCGTCGTGGGCATCGACACCTACGGCGAGTCGGCCCCCGCCGGCGTGCTGTTCAAGCACTTCGGCTTCACCGCCGAGAACGTGGCCGACACGGTGCGTGCCGTGCTGCGCAAGTGAAGTGATTCCTGTCTGACCAGCAGCAACTCAGCAACTCAGCAACTCAAGAGACTGACCATGACCATCAAAGTTGGCATCAACGGCTTCGGGCGCATCGGGCGCATGGTGTTCCGCGCAGCGGTGCAGAACTTCTCCGACATCGAGATCGTCGGCATCAATGACCTGCTGGAGCCCGACTACCTGGCCTACATGCTGAAGTACGACTCGGTGCACGGCCGCTTCAAGGGCGACGTGGCCATCGACGGCAACCAGCTGATCGTCAATGGCCGCAAGATCCGCCTGACCGCCGAGAAGGACCCGGCCAACCTGAAGTGGAACGAGGTCGGCGCCGACATCGTGATCGAATCCACCGGGCTGTTCCTGACCAAGGAAACCGCCGAGAAGCACCTGGCGGCCGGCGCGAAGAAGGTGATCATGTCCGCCCCCTCGAAGGACGACACCCCGATGTTCGTCTTCGGCGTGAACGACAAGTCCTATGCCGGCCAGGCCATCATCTCCAATGCCTCGTGCACCACGAACTGCCTGGCCCCGGTGGCCAAGGTCCTGAACGACAAGTGGGGCATCAAGCGCGGCCTGATGACCACCGTGCATGCCACCACCGCCACGCAGAAGACCGTGGACGGCCCGTCCAACAAGGACTGGCGCGGCGGCCGCGGCATCCTCGAGAACATCATCCCCAGCTCCACCGGCGCGGCCAAGGCCGTGGGGGTGGTGATTCCCGAGCTGAACAAGAAGCTGACCGGCATGTCCTTCCGTGTGCCGACCTCCGATGTGTCGGTGGTCGACCTGACCGTCGAGCTGAACAGCGCCGCCAGCTACGCCGAGATCTGCGCCGAGATGAAGGCCCAGTCCGAAGGCGCCCTCAAGGGCGTGCTGGGCTACACCGAGGACAAGGTCGTCGCCACCGACTTCCGTGGTGAACCCTGCACCTCGGTGTTCGACGCCGAGGCCGGCATCGCGCTGGACAGCACCTTCGTGAAGGTGGTGTCGTGGTACGACAACGAGTGGGGCTATTCCAACAAGTGCCTGGAAATGGCACGTGTGGTCGCCGGCTGACCCTGCCTGCGGCCCGGCCGCCGCCCGGGCGCCTGACCCGGCGGCGGCGGCCTTGCCAGGGAGCGGGTGCGACGCTCACAAGGAAACGCCGGGCCGTCCCAAGTTTCCTTGACCCCCGTGGGGGGCGGGCTGGGCGCAGCCCGGCCCTGGGGGCGCTTACAAGCGGTTGCCTTG
>CBFGPV010000108.1:0-14679 GCA_965650765.1 uncultured Burkholderiales bacterium | reverse complement strand
TCGACTCGATTGACGAGTCATCCACCGTGGGCAGAGTGACGGCAAACGAAGTCACGCCAGCGGGCACGGTGATCAGGCCGGTGCCGGCATCATAGGTGACGCCGTTGGAGAAGCTCGGCACACCGTAGTCGCCAGCAGATGCCGAACCACCACCCAGGCTGAAGGCATGGGTCGTGGCTGTGGGGCTGGCGCCGCTCAGCGTCACGTTGAAGACCAGGTCGGTGCCTTCGGTCACGGTGTCGCCCGAGGCGCCCGGGGTGACGGAGGTGACCGTCTGGCTGTCGTTGTCCGTGATGATCGCGCCATCCGACGCGGTGCTGTTGGCCGTGGTGCCGGACACCACGGTGGCCGTCAGCGTGAGGTCCTCGGCCAGCTCGACGGTGCTGTCATCGACCACAGGCGTGCGCACCAGCACCGAAGTCTGCCCGGTCGCGATGGTCACGCTCGATGCATCGGCCCAGTTCAGGCCACCGTCGACCGAGACCTGCAGGTTGTCCGTGCTGATGGATCCGAAGTCGACACCTCCGCCGGTGGCGGTGCCGTCCGTGAGCGTGAGGTTGAGGACAACATCATCGGTCGCCGGTGCCGACAGGCTGACGGTGAACTGTGCGTAGCCGGCCGACTCGACGACGGTGGTGCCGGTCACCGACAAGGTGGCCGGGTCGGGCGGCGTGCCGGCGTCGAGAATCGTGCCCGTACCCGAAACGCCGCCAACGGACAGCGTCAGCTGTTCGGTGTCTTCGACCACGAGGTCGGCCACGGTCGGGATGGTGACCGTGAAAGCGCTGACACCCGCCGGAACAAGCAGGGAACCGCCGACCAGCGTTACGCCGTTGCTGAACGTGGGCGTGCCGTAATCGTCCGCGGTGGCGGGTGCGACGGCGGTGAGTGCAAACGCGAAGGACGTCGGAGCCGTGGTTGGCGAAGTGAGAGTGACGGAGTGGACAAGTGCAGTGCCTTCCGTCTCGGTATCGGAACTGACCGCCGCCACCCGGACTGTCGGGGGGACTTGTGGATCGCCTTCGAGGTCGATCGTCAGTCGGGCTGTGTCCGACGCAGATCCGTCGGTCACGGTGTAGACGACGTTCGGAAAATCGCCAGTCCAGCCGGACGGCGGATTGAACGTGTAGCTGCCGTTCGGGGCGATCGTCAGCGTACCGCCCGTGGGCAATGCTGCAGTCGTTCCGGCGCCGAACGTGACGCCGTCGACGCTGAACTGCGTGACGCGGATGGTGTCTCCGTCGGGGTCGCTGTCATTCGTCAGCACGTTGCCGACCTGAGGTCCGGCGCTGCCTTCCGGGACTGTGGCGCTGTCGTTCCTGGCGATCGGCGCGTCGTTGAGGCCCACGACCTGGATGTCGAGGGTGGAGCTGGCCGAAGCAGAGCCATCGGTAAGCGTGTAGGTCACCTGCGGAACGGTTCCGGACCATCCCGTGGTCGGATCGAATCGGTAATTGCCGAGTGCGTCGACCGTGAGCGTGCCCGATGCGAGGGTCGCAGTGCTGCCAGCATCGTACAGCGTGCCGTCCACCCGGAACGACGTGATGCGCAGTGCGTCACCATCGGGGTCCGTGTCGTTGGCCAGCAGGTTGCCCACGGCAAACGAATCCTCGTTGATCGTGCGCGCGTCAGGGTTGGCGACCGGCAGATCGTTGACCGGCGTGACAGTGATCGTCACAGGAATCAGTGCAGTGCCGCCGTTGCCATCGCTGGCCAGCACAGTGAACGCGTCGACACCGTTGTAATTGGGGCCAGGGGTGTAGGTGAACGTGCCGTTCGGCTGGAGCGTGACCGTGCCGTTCTGCGGACCCGTTGACACGACAAAGCTGATCGAATCCCCCTCGGGATCCACGGCCGTCACTTGCGACGAAATCGGCGTGTCCTCAGGGGTCACCAGAGCGACTGGGGGGCCGGCGGGCGCATCGTTCACTGGCGTGACGATGACATCGACGGTGATCGTCGTCGTGCCACCCTGGCCGTCGTTGACGATCACATCGAAGCTGTCGGGGCCGTTGTAGTCCGGTGCCGGGGTGTAGATGTACGAGCCGCCCGGCTGGAGCACCACCGTGCCATTGGTTGGCGGGCGGTTCGGGTCGACCGTGAACGTGAGGGTGTCGTTGTCGACGTCTTCGCCGGTCAGCGTGCCCTGTACCGGCACGTCCTCGGGCGTCGTGATCAGCACGTCGTCGGCGGTCGGAGCGTCATTCACCGGGGTCACGGTGACGGTGACCGGAATGGACGTGGTGCCGCCCAGGCCGTCGTCGGCGATCACGTTGAAGGTGTCGGTGCCGTTGTAGTCGGGGGAGGGGACGTAAGTGAAACTGCCGTCCGGACGCACGGTCACGGTGCCATTGGCCGGGCCGAAGGCCGGGTCGAGCCTGAAGGTCGGCACGTCGCCATCGACGTCGGTGGCCGTCACCAGGCCTTCGACCGGGGTGTCTTCAGGCGTGCTGACAGCCTGCGGCGGGCCTTGCGGGGCGTCGTTGACCGGGTTGACCGTGATCGTGGTACCGCCTGAGCTGACATTGCTGCCGTCGCTCACGGTGAAGGTGAAGCTGCCGACCGGACTGCCATCGTAGTCCTGGGGGGGCAGGTAGGCCAGGCCGGGCAGGTCAGCCGCGGCCAGCGTGGAACCGGGTGCCACCACCGTGCCATCACTGCGGATGATCTGGCCGATCACAGGGAGCCCGGTCACGGTGACCACCAAGTTGTCGGAGCCGGTGTTGTCGTCGGTCGGCACACTCAGGCCAAGGTTGACGCTGGCGCCTTCTTCGTCGGCCACGATGGCCGTCGAGGCCACGACAGGTGCGGCGTCCTCGGCTGCGGCGGTCGACTGCGGTTCGTCGGCGCTGTCGGCGGTCGGCGTGGCCGCTGCCAGGCCGTCGGGGGTCACGCCTTCGTTGATTCGATTCACACGCAGGCCGGGGGCCAGGCCGCCTTCGGCGCCACCCTCCAGGCCGGCCGCCGGTGTGGCATCCGGGTTCTGCCCCGCGTCGACTTCGGCGATCACGCGGTCGAGGTCGTCGGCATCGGTGCTTGCGGTGCGCGCCTTGCCGTCGGCCACCTGGACCGGATCGAGCAGGGCGGCAGTCAGCCCCTCGCCGATGCGCGGCACGCGCAGGTTGCCGGCTTCGTCACGGATCTCGATGCGTGCATCGGCGCCTGCCAGGATGACGTCGCCCTCACGGATCACGTCGCCGACCTTCAGATCGCGGATCGTGCCGTCCGGGTGCTTCACCCGCACCTTGCCGATCACAGCCGACACGGTGCCCAGGAGCTTGGATGCAGCAGTTGCCATGAGAAATTCCTTTGACGAATTCAGGGTCTTGTATGGGCCCCAGCATAGACAGGGCGGCCCGCTTTGAAACAATTTGTGCAGGGGAGTTTTCGTGACCTTGTGCACGAAAACACGGGCATTCGGTGAAGTTGTGGCACGCCACAAGGCGCCTGAGTCGGTGCCGTGTCACGCCTTGCCGCACGGGTCGACACTTTTGCGCGAAATCGGCCCGGATTCGAGAACGACATCACGAAAAGCGGCCGGGCAGACGGAAATCGGGCAGGCGCGAAGCGCAGGGCTCAACGTTCGCTGAGGGCGACCGACTTGGCGCGCAGTATTGGCTTGACGAGATAAGAGAGAACCGTCTTATTGCCAGTGAGAATATCGACCTCAGCCGTCATGCCCGTGATGATCGGCAGCTTTTCACTGAAGTTGGACTGGTGCGTGCGGACCCGAACGACATAAAACGCGTTCCCGCGCTCGTCGACCACGGTGTCGGGGCTGATGTTCTCGACCACTGCCTTCAGCCCTCCGTAGATCGAAAAGTCGTACGCGGTGAACTTCACGACGGCGTTCTGCCCGGGCCGGATGAAGGCGATGTCCTTGGGCTGGACCCTGGCCTCCAGCAGCAGGGCATCGTCGAGCGGCACGATCTCGACGATGTCCTTGCCGGGCTGCACGACACCACCCACCGTGTTGGCCAGCAGCCGCTGCACCGTGCCGCGCACCGGTGAGCGCACCGAAGCCTTGTCGACCTTGTCGGCCAGGGCCACCGCCCCTTCGCTCAGCGCACTGAGGCGGGCGAGCACGTCCGACAACTCCTTGCGGGCCTCGTTGCGAAAGCCGATCTCGGTTTCCTGGATCTTGCGCTGGGCCTCGCCGATGGCGGCCTGAACCCGCGCGATCTGCGCCGTGGCCTGCTCGACGTCACCGCGAAAGCGCGTGACCTCACGCTCCAGTCGCAGGATGTCCACCTCTGAAACCGCGCCGGACGACAGCAGCGGTTTGGTGCGGTTCAATTCCTGCTGGGCCAGATCGAGGCCACGGTCGGCCGAGTTGCGCCGGGCACGTACCTCGGCGAGTTCTTCCTGGCGCTGCGCCAGTTGCTGGCGATTGATCGACAGCATGGTCGACAGCTCGGAGGTCCGCGAGTCGTACAGGCGCTGTTCCTCGTCGACGATGCGGGCCTCGGTGGCATCGCCGTCGGCCGGTTTGGGGGGGGTGAACGTACCGCCCTCGGCGATCGCCTTCAGCCGGGCCGCCCTGACCTTGAGCGCGAATGACTGGGCGCGGCTTTCATTGACGCCGGAGACCGCGCGCGTTTCGTCGATGCGCAGCAGCAACTGGCCGGCATCGACCACCTGGCCCTCGCGGACCAGGATCTCGGCCACCACCCCGCCGTCCAGTGACTGCACGACCTGCAGCTGCCGCGATGGGATGACCTTGGCCTCGCCCCGGGTCACTTCGTCGACATGGGCGAGCGACGCCCACAGGATCAGCAGCGCCACCGACAGCACGGCGGCACGCACGATGGTCTGGGCACGTCGGGTGCGTTGCCGGTTCATCACCTCTTCGGCTTCGAACTCGAACCCGCGGTAGGCCGTGCCGGCGGTCTTGGAGGAGCGTCGAAACCATTCAAGCATGCTGGGTCACCGTCATGCGGCCTTGGCGATCTTGCCGGTGGACAGGGCTTCGAGGATGCGGTCGCGCGGGCCGTCGGCCACGATGCGGCCGGAATCGACCACGATCACCCGGTTGACCAGCGACAGCAAGGATGTGCGGTGCGTCACCAGCACGACCGTCTTGCCCTGTGAGTATTCGTTCAGCCGGGCGTTGATGTGTGCCTCGGTCGAGAAGTCCATCGCGCTGGTCGGCTCGTCGAGCAGCAGGATGGGGGCGTTGTGCAGCACGGCCCGGGCGATGCCCACGCTCTGGCGCTGCCCGCCGGACAGCGATTCGCCGCGCTCGCCGACCATCATGTCGAACCCGCGGGGGTGCCGGTTGACGAACTCGGTCAGGCCGGCCACCTCGGCCGCCGCCACGATGGCGGAATCGTCGGCAAACGGCAGGCCGAAGGCGATGTTGTCGCGCAAGGTGCCATAAAACAGCGTGACGTCCTGCGAGACACAACCCACGTTGCTGCGCACGTCGGCCGGGTCGAGCTGGCGCAGGTCGATCCCGTCGAGCAGCACCGCTCCCTCGCTGGGCTGGTACAAGCCGAGGATCAGCTTCTCGATCGTGGTCTTGCCCGAACCCACCCGGCCGATCAGGGCCACGCGGTCGCCCGGGTTGACCTTGAAGCTCACGCCTTCAAGGGCCGCGTCCTGCCGGTTCGGGTAGGCAAAGCTCACGTTGCGGAACTCGATCTCGCCCTTGAATTCCTTGCGCTGCACGTAGGTCTGCCCCAGCGGCCTTTCAACCGGCTGCTCCATGATGCGGTTGAGCGAGTCCAGTGCAGTTCGCGCTCCCTGGTACTGCATCAGCAGGCCCACGATCTGGCCGGCCGGCGCCAGCGCGCGGGACGACAGCATCGTGCAGGCGATCAAGCCGCCCATGGTGAGGTCGCGCCCGGCAATCAGGTACACGCCCACCAGGATCAGTGACACCGACACCATCTGCTGCAGGAAGGCCGTGCTGTACAGCGCCGACGACGACAGGCCGCGCATGCGCACGTTCAGGCCCGACAGGTAGGTGTTGGCGCGCTCCCAGCGGGTCTGGATCACCCCTTCGGCGCCCTGGGACTTGATGGTTTCCAGGCCACTCAGGCTTTCGATCAGCGTGGCGTTGCGCATGGCCGACGCCCGATAGGTCTGCTCCGACAGCGCATGCAGACGACCCTGCAGCAGGTAGCCCACCAGCAGCACGAGGGCAAAACCGGCAACGGCCGGCAGTGCCAGCCACGGCGAGATCCAGGCCATCACGCCGATGAACAGGATGGCGAACGGCAGGTCGATCAGGGCCGTGACGGTGGACGATGCGATGAAGTCACGTACCTGCTCGAAGCCGCGCAGATTGGCCGCAAACGACCCCACGGACTCGGGCCGGCTCTCCATGCGCAGGCCCAGCACGCGTTCCATCAGGCTGGCCGAGATCTGCACGTCGATGCGGGCGCTTGCCTCGTCGACAAAACGCCCGCGCAGCATGCGCATCAGCAGGTCGGCACCCAGCACGAGTGCAATGCCGATGGCCAGGGCCCAGAGCGTCTCGACGGCGTTGTTCGGCACGACGCGGTCGTACACGTTCATCGAGAACAGCGGGAAGGCCAGGGCGAACACATTGATCAGCAAGGCCGCCCAGAGCACGTCGCGGTAGACAAAACGCTGGTCCAGCACGGCGCCCCAGAACCAGTGGCGGGCGCGGGGCGGTCGGATGTCGGGCGTGCGTGCATCGAAGCGGAAATGCGGCCGCACGAACAGGGCCACGCCGCTGTAGCGCTGTTGCAGCTCATCGCGCGTGAAGCTCACCGAGCCCTGTCCGGACTCGGGCATCAGCACGCGCGCTCGTTCGCCGCTGTCGTCCCAGCCCAGCAGCACACAGGCCTCGTCGCCGTGCAGGATCAGGATCACCGGCAGCAGCACGCTGTCGATGTCGGGCAGCGCACGCCGCTGCAGCTTGCAGGCCATGCCGACGCGCGCCACGGCGCGCTCGGCCAGGCCCAGCGTCAGCCGGCCGTCGACCAGCGGCAGGCCGGCCGACAGTGACGCACGCGACGCCGGTGTGCCGTGCAGGCGGCAGACCTCGATCAGGCAATCGAGCAGGGGGTCGGCATGCACCAGATCTTCACGCAGGCGCGCCGTGGCCCCCGCGGTGGGGCGGGCCGGGCGAACCGGAGCGGGTTGGGGCGGAGGAAGGCTCATCGGGCGATGCACCGGGAGAAGGCCATGTCAGGCAATATCGGCAGCATGGATGCGGAATTGACCCTCTGCGCGGTCGGCGAAGTAGCGGTGCAGGGTTTCACGCACCGTCCGGAAGGCGAGTTCGTCCCACGGAATCTCGTGCTCGGCAAACAGCCGCGCCTCGATCGTCTCGGGGCCGGGCGCAAACTGGTCGTCAAGCAGGCGGGCGCGGTAGAAGATGTGGACCTGCCCGACGCGGACCACGTTGAGAAGGGTGAACAGGCCTTCGAGTTCGATGCGGGCGCCGGCTTCCTCGTCAGTCTCGCGCATCGCGCCTTCGGCGGTCGTTTCACCGAGTTCCATGAATCCTGCCGGCAGGGTCCACAGCCCGTAGCGCGGCTCGATGTTGCGCCGGCACAGCAGCACCCGCCCGTCGTCGAGCACCGGCACCGTGCCGACCACGTTCAACGGGTTCTCGTAGTGGATGGTGCCGCAGGCCGTGCAGACGGCCCGTTCCCGGTTGTCGTCGGCGGGAACCACGTAGTTCACAGGTGAACCACAGGCTCGACAATGCTTGATCTGGCGCACGTGCAGCATGGCGGGCAGTGTAGCGCGGGCCATTGCCGCCCCACGACCCCGCAGGTGCATGCCCCGCGTGCGCGATCCGGAATCAGAATGCCGCACGAACTCACCTGAGGAGCCTGCCTTGAGCGACGTCATCCCCGCCACCCCGATCCCGCGCGTGCCCGTCCTGGGCGGCGGGAGCTTCCCCGTCCACCGCATCTATTGCGTCGGCCGCAACTACGTCGAGCATGCCATCGAGATGGGTCACACGGGCCGCGAGGCGCCGTTCTTCTTCCTGAAGCCCGCCGACGCGGTGGTGCCGGTGGCCGCGGGCGAGACCGGGCGCATTCCGTACCCGTCCCTGACCCACAACCTGCACCACGAACTCGAACTGGTGGTGGCCATCGGCAAGGGCGGGCGCAACATCGCCGCGGCCGACGCGCTCGCGCATGTCTGGGGTTATGCCGTGGGCCTGGACATGACCCGGCGCGACCTCCAGAACGACATGAAGAAGCAGGGCCGGCCGTGGTGCATCGGCAAGGGGTTCGATGCGTCCGCACCCATCGGTCCCATCGTGCCGGCGGCACAGGCCGGCGGTGTGCTCGACGCGTCGATCGAGCTGACCGTCAACGCCCAGCCGCGCCAGAGCAGCCGCACCAGCAAGCTGATCTGGAGCGTGGCCGAGGTGATCGAGCATCTGTCGGCCGCCTGGACGCTGGCGCCGGGCGACCTCATCTACACCGGCACGCCGGAGGGGGTGGGGGCGGTCGTCGCGGGTGACACGATGGTCGGCCGCATCGAGGGTCTGCCTGAGCTGTCTGTGCAGGTGGTGGCCTGAACGGGGTGTGGCGCCGGACGGGAGGGGCGGCGCAGGCCCTTGCAACGTGGCAGAGGCCGCCCGCGAGCGGCCAGCTCGGGGAAGAATACCTCCGTCAGCACGAGACGGCTGCCAGCCCGCGCAAACACCGATCGGCGTGCCAGCCGGGGCAGCTTGCCCGCGGGCGCGTGGTCGCCGAGCAGGCGGCGGGCCGGCAGGCAGGGCAGGCGCGTGTAGTGCATGGTCAGGCGGCCCGCGCCCTTGCGCTGGAACAGCAGCTCGGCCAGCGGCCGGGTGCCCAGGCCCTTCAGCGCCTTCCAGGGGCCGGTGCAGGCTGCCGATGCGACGGCGCTGCGGGCCCACACCACCGGCTGGCCGTCGCAGTGAAGAAGGACCTCACGCGCGTGCACGGCACCTCGCCGCGGCAGCCCCAAGGCGGCCGCCTCGTGCGCCGTTGCGGCTCGCCGCCCTTGGGCAAGCCGCACGACGTCGAAGCGGGTGCAGGTGGCACGCAGATGTGCCGTGAGCGAGCCCTGCGACTGCGCCCAGCCCGGCAGGCGGCCAACGCCGGGCGCGCGATGGAACCATCTCAGCACGATCGTTCGTTCCAATTCTGGTGCGGTGCACAAAGACTCGATGATATCGACGAGAAACAGTGCATGACCGACACATCCGCTGGATAAACTCAAGCGCATGAAGCTGTACAACTACTTCCGCTCGTCAGCATCCTTTCGCGTGCGCATCGGCCTTGAACTGAAGGGTCTGCGCTACGACTACGTGCCGGTTCACCTGGTCAAGGGCGAGCAACTGCAGGAGCCCTATGCTTCGATGGCGGTGGCTCGTCTCGTGCCGCTGCTGCAGGACGGCGAGGTGACCATCAGCCAGTCGCTGGCGATGCTCGAATACCTCGATGAGGTTCATCCCGAGCCGCCGCTGCTGCCGGCCGACCCGCTCGGGCGGGCCCGCGTGCGGGCATTGGCGCTCGACATCGCCTGCGAGATCCACCCGCTCAACAACCTGCGTGTGCTGCGCTACCTGGTGCGCCAGCTCGGTGTGGCCGAGGACGCCAAGAACGCCTGGTATCGCCATTGGGTGGAGACCGGTCTGGAGACGGTCGAGCGGCAACTGGCGGGCCACCCCGCCACCGGGGCGTTCTGCCATGGCGACGCCCCGACGCTGGCCGATTGTGTGCTGGTGCCGCAGATCTTCAACGCACAGCGCTTCGATTGCCGCCTCGACCACGTCCCCACGGTGATGCGCATCTTCGAGCGGTGCATGCGCCACGAGGCCTTCATCGCGGCCCAGCCGTCGAACTGCCCTGACGCCGAGGGTTGAGCATGTCCAGTGGCTGGATCTGGCCGCAGTGGCCTGGTGTGCCCGGGGTCGGGGCGGTGATGACCACCCGTGCCGGCGGCAGCAGCCTGCCCCCGTTTGAAGGTTTCAATCTCGGCGATCACGTCGGTGATGACCCGGCCACGGTCCAGGCCCATCGCGCTCAGTTCGCGCGCGAGATCGGTGCCGTGCCGGTGTTTCTGTCCCAGGTGCATGGCACCCAGGTCGTGCGCATCGGTGCCGACGACGCGCGACGCGCATCGGCCCTCCAGGCCGACGCCGCGCTGACCACCCAGCCCGGTGTGGCGTGTGTGGTGATGGTGGCTGACTGCCTGCCGGTGCTGTTCAGTGCGCCCCAGGGCCGGGCTGTGGCTGCAGCGCACGCCGGTTGGCGCGGTCTGTGCGCGGGGGTGCTCGAGCACACCGTGGTGGCTCTGTGCGAAGCCGCGGGCTGCACGGCCGGCGACGTGCAGGCCTGGCTTGGCCCGTGCATCGGCCCGCGTCGATTCGAGGTAGGCGACGAGGTGCGGCAGGCGTTCGTTGACCACGCGCCCGCCGCGGCGGTGCACTTCCGCCAGGTGCCGGGCAGCGATGCGACGGCCCTCAAGTGGTTGGCCGACCTGCAGGGCCTGGCACGCCAGCGGCTGCAGGCCGTGGGCGTGCAGGCGGTGACCACCGACGCCTCCTGCACGGTCGAGGATCGTTCAAGGTTCTACTCGTTCCGACGTGACGGGGCGACCGGCCGCATGGCTGCTGCCATCTGGCTGCGTGACGACAGCGGCGGGGTCGGGAATGACTGAAGGCACGGCTGCGGGATCGATCGCCGGCTGCGGCGCAGCGGCCTCGGCGGCACGCTCCTGGGCGAGCCGTGCCCGGCGCCGTGCCGGTGTGCCCAGGATGTACATCAGCACGGCCATCGGGAGCACCCCGTACAGCAGGAAGGTGAAGATGGCTCCCAACACGCTGCCCTGGGTGCTGGTGGCTTCGGCCACCGCCATCATCAGGGCAACGTACAGCCAAGCGATCGCGATCAGGTACATGGCAGGGTGTGCAGAGTGCGCGGCGAGGCAGCCGCAGCGGGACGGGCCAGCGCAGGGCGCGGACTCGGGGTTTGCCCATTATCGGCGCGCAGGCCTCGCCCACGCTGGCATTGCGGGTGTACAAATACGCAGGCGCAACTCCGGCATGCGCAGGGTTGTGATGCAGGTGCGGCCGTGGGAACGGCTGATCAGTCAACAGAGGAATCGATGAAGAAGAAAGCACCGGCCCAGCAGGCCGCCGCCTTGCCGGAAGCGGCGCAGGCCATCGGGGAGACCATGAGCGAGACCTGGCAGGCGATGGCCGGACTCAACGTCCCGATGGACAAGCTCTCGCAATTGCAGTCCGACTACATCCAGGAAGCCACGAGACTCTGGAACAACTGCCTTGGCGCAGCGGGTGTTGCCCAGGGCAACGGTGCTGCCGCCCCGGCGCCGGCGCCGTTGGGGGACAGGCGCTTTGCCGGCTCGGAGTGGGCGTCCAACCCGATGGCGTCGTACCTGGCATCGGTCTACCTGCTGAATGCGCGGTCGATGCTGAACCTGGCCGAAAGCGTCCAGGGTGACGAAAAGACGCGCCAGCGCATCCGCTTTGCGGTTCAGCAGTGGATCGACGCGTCGGCGCCGAGCAACTTCCTGGCCTTCAACCCCGAGGCGCAGCGCCGCGCGCTCGAGACCCAGGGCGAAAGCATTGCCCAGGGCCTGCATCATCTGCTCAACGACATCCGCCAGGGCCACATGTCCCAGACGGACGAAAGCGTGTTCGAGGTCGGCCGCAATGTGGCCACGACCGAGGGCAGCGTGGTGTTCGAGAACGAGTTCTTCCAGTTGCTCGAGTACAAGCCCCTCACCGCGAAGATCCACGAGCGACCGCTGCTGATCGTGCCGCCGTGCATCAACAAGTACTACATCCTCGACCTGCAGCCTGACAACTCCCTGGTGCGCTACGCCGTCGAACAGGGCCACCGCGTGTTCGTGGTGAGCTGGCGCAATGCCGACGAGAGCATGTCGCAGCTCACCTGGGACGACTACATCGAGGAGGCCGCGATCAAGGCCATCCATGTGGTCCAGGACATCGCCCGGGTCGAGCAGATCAACACGCTGGGCTTCTGCATCGGCGGCACCATCCTGGGCACGGCGCTGGCCGTGCTGGCCGCCCGTGGCGAGCAGCCGGCGGCCAGCCTGACGCTGCTGACGTCCTTCCTCGACTTCAGCAACACCGGCGTGCTGGACATCTTCGTCGACGAGGCCTCGGTGCGCCTGCGCGAGATGAGCATCGGCGAGCAAAGCCCCACCGGCGGCGGCCTGCTCAAGGGGCAGGAGCTGGCGTCGACCTTCTCCTTCCTGCGCCCGAACGACCTGGTGTGGAACTACGTGGTGGGCAACTACCTGAAGGGCGAGACGCCGCCGCCGTTCGACCTCTTGTACTGGAATTCCGACAGCACCAATCTGCCGGGGCCGATGTATTGCTGGTACCTGCGCAACACCTACCTCGAGAACAACCTGCGCACGCCGGGCAAGGTCACGGTGTGCGGCGAGCCGGTCGACCTGACGCGCCTGGACATGCCGGCCTTCATCTACGGCTCGCGCGAGGACCACATCGTGCCCTGGGACGGCGCCTATGCATCGACGCAGATCCTGCGTGGCGATCGGCGCTTTGTGCTCGGCGCTTCGGGGCACATTGCCGGCGTGATCAATCCGCCGGCCAAGAAGAAGCGCAGCTACTGGACCAACCGCAAGCTGCCTGCCAGCGCGCAGGCCTGGTTCGACGGCGCCACCGAACACCCCGGGAGCTGGTGGACCGAGTGGTCCGACTGGTTGAAGTCCCACGCTGGCAAGCAAATTGCTGCCCCCAAGACACCCGGCAACCGCACCTACCAACCCATCGAAAGCGCCCCCGGGCGCTACGTCAAGGCCAAGGCCTGAACCCGGTCAATACACGTCCAGGACACACCAAGGAGCAAACACCATGACTGACATCGTTATCGTTTCCGCCGCTCGCACGGCCGTCGGCAAGTTCGGCGGCAGCCTCGCCAAGGTGGCCGCGGCCGACCTGGGCGCCACCGTCCTGCAGGAAGTCCTCAAGCGCGCCAGGCTCGAAGGCAGCCAGGTGAGCGAAGTGATCCTCGGCCAGGTGCTGCAGGCCGGCTGCGGCCAGAACCCGGCGCGTCAGGCGGTCATCAAGGCGGGCCTGCCGCACGCCGTGCCGGCCATGACCATCAACAAGGTCTGCGGCTCGGGCCTGAAGGCCGTGATGCTCGCGACCCAGGCCATCCGTGACGGCGACGCCGAGATCGTCATCGCCGGCGGCCAGGAAAGCATGAGCCTTTCTCCCCACGTGCTGCTGGGCTCGCGTGACGGCCAGCGCATGGGCGACTGGAAGATGATCGACTCCATGATCACCGACGGCCTGTGGGACGTCTACAACCAGTACCACATGGGGATCACCGCCGAGAACGTCGCGAAGAAGTACGGCATCACCCGCGAGCAGCAGGATGCGCTGGCGCTGGCCTCTCAGCAGAAGGCGGCGGCCGCCCAGGATGCGGGCCGCTTCAAGGACGAGATCGTCGGCGTGTCGATCCCGCAGAAGAAGGGCGATCCGGTGGTCTTCGACACCGACGAATTCATCAACCGCAAGACCAACGGCGACGCGCTGGCCGGCCTGCGCCCGGCCTTCGACAAGGCGGGCTCCGTCACCGCCGGCAATGCCTCGGGTCTGAACGATGGTGCGGCCGCGGTGGTCGTGATGAGCGCCAAGAAGGCCGACGCGCTGGGCCTGAAGCCGCTGGCGCGCATTGCCTCCTATGCGAGCGCGGGTCTCGACCCGGCCTACATGGGCATGGGCCCGGTGCCGGCCGCACGCAAGGCCCTGGAGCGTGCCGGCTGGAAGCCCGCCGACCTGGACCTGCTCGAGATCAACGAAGCCTTTGCCGCACAGGCCTGTGCCGTCCACCAGGAAATGGGCTGGGACACGAGCAAGGTCAACGTGAACGGCGGCGCGATCGCCATCGGCCACCCGATCGGCGCGTCCGGCTGCCGCATCCTCGTGACGCTGCTGCACGAGATGCAGCGCCGTGACGCACGCAAGGGCATCGCCTCGCTGTGCATCGGCGGCGGCATGGGTGTGGCGCTGACCGTCGAACGCTGAACTTCCCTGACTAATCTCAATCAGTCCGCCGGCAGGCAAGGGAGAACCCGGGATTGACCCGGGTCGCCGATCAGGCAACCTCGCAGGCGGAACTCACCAAATCAAATGGAGTGACACATGGCTCAAAAAGTGGCGTACGTGACGGGCGGCATGGGTGGTATCGGAACGTCGATCTGCCAGCGCCTGGCCAAGGAAGGCTTCAAGGTCATCGCCGGCTGTGGACCCAGCCGCGATTTCCAGAAGTGGCTCGACCAGCAGAAGGAGCTGGGCTACACCTTTTACGCCTCGGTGGGCAACGTGGCCGACTGGGAATCGACCGTGGCGGCCTTCCAGGCGGCCAAGGCCGAGCATGGGCCGATCGACGTGCTGGTCAACAACGCCGGCATCACGCGTGACCGCATGTTCCTGAAGATGACGCCCGATGACTGGCATGCGGTGATCGACACCAACCTCAACAGCATGTTCAACGTGACCAAGCAGGTCGTGCCGGACATGGTGGAGCGCGGCTGGGGCCGGATCATCCAGATCTCGTCGGTCAACGGCGAAAAGGGCCAGGCTGGCCAGACCAACTACTCGGCGGCCAAGGCCGGCATGCACGGCTTCACGATGGCGCTGGCCCAGGAACTGGCGGCCAAGGGCGTGACGGTCAACACCGTGAGCCCGGGCTA